>JANLTQ010000217.1:0-9416 GCA_031363005.1 Acidimicrobiia bacterium
ACAGCCGTTGCAGCGCCGAGAGGATCGCGGGGACCACGGTCAACAACCCGAACGCCGGGAGGACCAGGAACACGAGAGGGAACAACAACTTCACCGGGAGCGTCCGAGCCCGCGCTTCCGCCGCTCGATGAAGGGTGGATCGCGTCTCATCACTCAACCGTGCGAGGGCAGCGCCGGCGGGAGCACCGAGTTGTGCGCTGGTGATGAGGATCTCGGCCACCGGCCCGAGGAGCGGTGCCGTCTCTCGGAGACGGCCAACCGACTCCGCAAACGAACCGCCGAGGTCGGTCTGGACGGTCACCTGACGCAAGTAGGCGCCGGTGAGTTCCGGACCCCAGCGCGCCGCGGTGTCCAACGCCGTTCGAGGCGTCGCACCGGCACCGATCGCCACGCCGAGCAGATCGAGGACCCCGGGAAGTTCGCCGAGCATCCGTTGATCCGTTGCACGCTGACGTCGGCGGCGGGCAAGGCCGGCGATGACACGGCCCACCGGCCCTCCCTGCCAGCGGAGCCGGCGTCGCGTGCGGACCGTCGTCGCGCCGGGCACCCGCGCGATCACCGCCGCCCGTTCTCCTGCCATCACGATCGGCACCACCGCCAGCGCGGCCCACCCGATGCCACACACCACCACCACGAGTGTCATGAGGACGGTCCCACGAGCGCTCGCATCCAGAATCCGGCGGCAACCTCCATGGTCAATCCCAGCGCGAGACAGATCTGGCCCGCCGTCGTCGACACCAGCACCTGGGACGACGCGGGATCGGTGGCAGTGGCGAAAACGAGATATGCGAGCGGGGCCGCGCCGACGACCACCGCGGAGACCCGAGCCTGGGCGGACAGTGCCTTGGCTTCCTGTCGTGCTGCCTCGTCACTCCGAAGCGATTCCACGAGACCGTCCAGCGCCATTGCCGCCGAGCCGCCCATCGTCGTGATCATGGCCAATGCGCCCGCGGCGGCGCGCACCCCGGCAATCGGACGTTCGGCGGTCCACCGATCCAACACCTGCTCGAGCGTGGCACCGAGCGCCAGGCGCGCAGCCATGCGGGCACAGTCCGGCCGGAGTGGGCCGTCGCGATGCGCCGACTTCTCGACCGCTTCGATCACGCTGCCGCCGGCTCGCAGCTGGGCCACGACGGAATCCAACAGACCGGGCAACGCCGCCCGCGCCAATCGGTCCCCACGGCCGGACCGCAGACGCAGGCCGACCGGTCCACCGATCGCGACTCCGATGAGGCTGGGCACCAACAACGGGGGCGCCAGCAGCAGCGTGAACCACGCCGCGCACCCGAACCCGAGCAACCACCATCGCATCGCGGCCTCCGGCGAGACGGGGACGTCGGCACGGACCAACGCGGTCGCCACGACTGCCCGTAGGCGACCAGGGAGCACCCGCGGGACCCAGGAGAGCGCGTGCGTGCGATCACGGGCGGCGGCATCACGCGCGGCACGCGCCAGTCCCACGACGAGGAGTGCGCCCACGAGCACCACGATCGCAGTGATCATCGGGACACTCGACGCGGCTGACGCGCTCGCCGTCCGCACGAACGCAACCGCCCATCGTTCCGCTGCAACAGCGCGTGGACGGCGAAGCCGTGAGCGTCGGCGACGACTTCAGCCACAGAGACGATTTCCCGAGCCCCGCCCGCAGCTCGAGCCACTTGCACGATGACGTCGACCGCAGATCGGAGCTGATCACAGACCGCCTCGAACGGCAGGCCGGTCTCACCGAACAGTGCGAGCGTCGAGAGTCGGCGCAGGGCGTCGAGCGGACTGTTGGCGTGGACCGTCGAGAGTGAACCCTCGTGACCGGTGTTGAGTGCTTGCAACAGGTCCAGTGCTTCGGCACCCCGGACCTCCCCAACTACGAGACGATCCGGGCGCATACGGAGCGCGGCGCGCACCAGCTCGCGCACCGTGATCGCACCCATTCCTTCTGCATTGGCAGTGCGGGCTTCGAGGCGAACAACGTGCGGCTGGGGCAGGCGGAGCTCGGCGGTCTCTTCGATCGTGATGATGCGCTCGCTTGCGCCGACGAACCCGGTCATCGCATTGAGCAGCGTGGTCTTTCCGGATCCCGTGCCACCGGAGATCACGACGTTGGCACCGGAATCGATCAGCTCGCGCAACTGGGCGCCCGACTCGTTGTCGACACCGAACGAGTCCACTCCGAGCTGCCGATTTCCAAACCGCCGAATGGTCAGACACGGGCCGTCGATCGCCAATGGTGGGATGACGGCATGGAGTCGGGAGCCGTCGGCGAGTCGCGCTTCTACCATCGGCGAACTCCGATCCAAGCGCAGGGCGAGCGGCGCCAACACCCGGTCGACGAGACGGATGATTCCGTCGTCATCGATCGCCAGCGGCACGGCCTCCAACACACCCGCCCGCTCGACGTAGCAACGTCCCGATCCGTTCACCATGATCTCGTCGACCGTCGGGTCGGCGAGGAGCGGCTCGAGCACGCCGAGGCCCGTGACATCGTTCAGCACTTGGGCGAGGACCCGATCGCGACACTCCACTGGGAGCAGCGGATACTCGCAGGCGATCAGTCCGGCGATGCGCTGACGGACATCGGCTGAGGACGCCCGGACCAAGGTCTCCGCACCGTCGGACTCGACCAGAAGACGGTGTACCGCCTGACGCGTGGCTTGCTCACGCCGAGTCGGCTCGGTCAACGTCATGCCGCCGCCCCCCGACGAGCCACCGAGTAGCCGGCGTTGCGCAAGATGGACGCGGCCGCTTTGCTGAGCGGCTCCGGAAGCCGAGTGGGCAACGTCCCGGCATCCACAGCGCGCGCAACGGAATCGCGCGTCGGGATTCGAGCAATGACCGGCCGCGTCAATACCTGGGCGAGATCGGACGGACCGAGCGATCGGCCCGGTTCCGTGACGACCACGATGCCGGACGCGCGGGCCGTCAGCGGGTTCCGAACCGCCCGGCGGAGCGCGACGTAACACTCCCGCATGACGATGATCGACGTGTCCGACACTTCGAGCACCGCTCGGGCGACGGCGCTGTCGGCAACACCGACGTCCACGATTGTGAGGGGACCGTCCCGCAGGGCAACCGCGAGTGCAGCGCCGCTCTCGGCTGCGGCCGCGGGTTCCAGCACGCTGGAGCTCCCACCACGCGCCAGCAGCGACAGACCAGGGACGATTTCGACACCCAGACGATCGAGCGCGTCCGTCGGTGCAGTGGGCCCGGCGGCCAACCAATCGGCCACGCCAGTCTCGGGATCAGCGCCCAAGCCGAGAATGGCGGGTTGGTCACCGCGCAGATCCACCAGCCGGACCGAGCCGAGGGTGTGCGCTGCGTGGACGGCGCACGCCGCCGCAACGATCGAAGTGCCGGAGCCACCTTTCGGTGACCAGAACGAGAGAAGGGACATCTTCACCCCAGGAGTCAGCGCAACAGAAGGCGCGCAAGGACAGAGACCCGGGGAAGCGGGAGGGGGAAGTGCTCGAGCATCGTGACGGACCGGACACATGGTGTCAAGTAGGTCATTCGGGAAAAGTTCTCCGTCAGCCGCCCCGAGGTCCCGCGTAGTGTCGGCGCATGGTTGGTGCCGCGTTCTTCGATCTCGACAAGACGATCGTCGCCAAGAGTTCTGTGCTCGCGTTCGGTCGGCCCTTCTACCGCGAGGGCCTGCTGTCGAAACGAGCCATCGTCAAGAGCATGTACGCGCAAATCGTCTACATGATGGTGGGCGCGGACGAATCCAAAATGGAAGAGATTCGCGAGTCCATGCTGGCGCTGACCCGCGGCTGGCAGCAGGAGCACGTCGCGTCGATCGTTGCCGAGACCCTCGACGAGATGATCTCACCGATCGTCTACGCAGAAGCGCTCGAGCTCTTCGAGGAGCATCACCGCGCGGGACGGAAAGTGGTGATCGTTTCTTCGTCGCCCGAAGAAGTAGTGAACCCGATCGGCGCGTTCTTGCACGTCGACGATGTGATCGCGACGCGAGCAAAGATCGATGAGGACGGTGCGTACAGCGGCGTGCTCGAGTTCTACGCGTACGGGCCGCACAAGGCGGAAGCGATGAACGAGTACGCGATCGAAAACGGAGTCGATCTCGCTGAATCCTTCGCCTACTCCGACTCCGTCACCGACGTGCCGATGCTCGCCGCGGTGGGACACCCCGTTGCGGTGAACCCCGACCGCGAGCTTGCCGCCGCGGCGCTGGAACGCGGTTGGGAGATACGCCACTTCGCCCGACCGGTCCGCCTCCGCGACCGCGTCCCCGTCCCCCCGAAGGGACCCACGATTGCGGTCGGGACCGTGGTCGCCCTGGCCGGCGCAGGAGTCGCCGTCTACGCGTGGGTGCATCGTCACGCACAGACCGCGTCGCGTTGACCGGTCGCGCCGATCTCGCAGTCCTGCCGACGCCGGTTCAACGACTCGAACGACTCGCCGAACACCTCCAGACGCGCGCCACGTTGCTGGTCAAGCGGGACGACCTCACCGGTTTGGCGTTGGGCGGCAACAAGGCCCGCAAGCTCGCGCTCCTCGCTGAGGATGCGATTGCCCACGGTGCGAACTGCCTGGTCACCGGCGGTGGGCTCCAGAGCAACCACGCCCGCATCACGGCGGCGGCGGCGCGGCGGATCGGACTCGAGTGCCATCTCGCACTGGGTGGACCGCCGCCCGACGCGCACGACGGCAACCTCCTGCTCGACCTACTGCTCGGAGCGCATCTCCACTTCGGCGGCGCCGACGACTACTACGGGATCGAGGCGGCGATCGAGGCGCTTGCAACGCACCTTCGTGAGCACGGGCATACGCCGTACGCGATACCCGTCGGCGGTGCCTCGACGATCGGAGTCGCGGCGTACGCACTCGCGATCGACGAACTCCGTACGCAACTCGACTGCGATCCCGATTGGATCGTCGTGGCCGACGGTTCGGGCGGCACGCACGCTGGGTTGCTCGCCGGGCTCGGTGCCGACTCGCCGACCCGGGTCCTCGGCGTCGATGTGGGGACCCGACCCGACCTCGACGAACGCGTGCCGGAACTCGCGCGCGCTGCGAGCCTGTCTCTCGATCGCGGTGTACCCAACGCGACCGTCAACATCGATCACGATCACATCGGCGGCGGGTACGGCGAGCTCTCCGACGCGTGCCTCGACGCGTTGAGAATCGTTGCCCGTTCCGAAGGACTCATTCTCGATCCGGTGTACTCGGGCAAAGCCGCAGCGGCGATGTTCACCGCGATTCACGACGGCCGGATCGGTCCCGACGACACCGTCGTGTTCTGGGCGACGGGCGGATCGCCGGCCCTGTTCGCGCATCGCTACGAGTCGGCTATCACCGGGCCCTGACGCGACGAAAGCGGACCCCGAGGGGTCCGCTCGTCGTCAGATTGTCCTGCCGGGTTGGGGTCAGGCGTCGCCACGCACTTTGTACGCGACTGCGGCACCAAGGGCCAGCACAACGACGAGGAGCAGCAATTTCTTCATGGTGATCTCTTTCCGCCTGAGAGTGTTCCGAGGACTGTATCCCTGACAAGATGCGAGCGGAGGTGAACGAGGTCTGGTGGCCTCCCTCGTCTTCAACACGAGTGGGACGGGAGAACCCCGTCCGGTGGGTTCGATTCCTGCCACCTCCGCCACCCATCACGGGATGACCGATATGGTTCGGCAGGTCCTGCCGACCCGTTGAGCACCGGACTGCCGCACGCTTACGGAGGCACACAGTCGGTACCGTCCCTTCGGAACGCTGGGGATCGTGACCGTGTGCACGACTGCGTCCGGGCGGCTGGCGTATGCGGTCGAGAACGGTTCGAGGCTCCGCACGCCCCACCAGCCGGTGCGAGTTCCCCGCTCGAAGGTCAGTGGGCCGGGGACCATGCGTACTTCGATTCGGCTTTCGCCAGTCGGGATCCGAAACTTCACCCCGTCGCCAGCTCGTGCCGTTTGTCGATCGAGGCCCGACCCGATAATGGAACGCGGGATCACGCGCGGTTCGTCCGGGATCCACGCCGCGGCGGTGATCCCGTTGCGAATCTTGATCGGCTTCGCCTCACCCCTGCTCCAGCGGTAGAGCTTTTTCCCAGCAACCGCGAGCACGCTTCGACCGGACGGGTCGCTCACGGCGAAGACCGCGCGACTCGGCGTCCTGAAGAGTCGTTGAACGCTGACGGCAACCGCGCCAACGGTTCGTGGTCGGAACTCGACTGCGAGAACAGCGCGACCGCTCGTTCCAAGCCGGGCACCGGCTGCGCCCAGCGGCCCAAGAACGATTCGCCGACCACCGCTCGGCACCATGTCAATCGCAGTGCCCGCGCCAGATTCGGTCACGGAGAGCCGGTTTGTGACCCGACTCAACGTGTCGTCAATCGTGTCGTAGACGACTGCGAGAGAATCTGCATCGAACGAGATGTGCGGTCCAAACGTCGAGAAGCCAGGCGGCAGGTGGGACGTCTCGTCACCCGAGACGAGACTCCGAATCACCAGGGAGGGACTCGGCGCGGCGTTGCAACGGATGAACGCCAGGTAGTGACCGTCGGGACTGATCGCCGGATGAGATGTGCCGGCTCCCATCGTCGTGCTTCCGGGTCCGGGTCTGATCGGCCGCGTCCCGATCCGATGGTTTCGACATTGCTTGCCTTCACCACCCGTGAAGAACGCGGTTCGTCCGTCGGGCGATACCGCTACGGTCGTCCCCGGCGCGACTTTCGCAACGAAGCGGCCAATCTCCTTGCCAGTTCGGGTGTCGAGCTTCACCAGCCACCCGTCGGAAGTCGCCGCCAAAACGCGCCGAGGAAACCCGGTCGCGGTCTTTCCGACCGCCGCTTCCTCAGGCTCATGTCGAACTGCGAGTAGCAGCCCAGCGAAGAGTGCAGCGAACACGACGATCGCGATCGCGGGGCGCAGCATCGAGCCCGCCGGGGAGCGTCCCGCGGAACGGGTGGTCAGCCGCGACCGCGACCGCGGCCACGAGTCTGCACCCGGATCGGTGCGACTGGCCTCGGCCCACAACGCGGGCCGTAGTTCGTCGTCGTTCACGAGTCCTCCTGCAATGCAACCGTCAAGGCGGCCATCCCACGATGCGAATGCGACTTCACCGAACCGGCGGAGATCCCGAGCGTCGTCGCGATCTCTGCCTCCGAGAGGTCGGCGTAGTAGCGGAGCACCAGACACTCGCGCTGGCGACGGGGTAGCGCACGCAGCGCGTCGAGTACCTCGGCGTGTTCGGCCCGCATCCTGCACGACCTCTTCACCCGACCCCACGTCGTCCACCAGCAAACACGCCAACCGCACCAACGATCGGTAGTGGTCACGGTGGAGGTCGGCCAGCGCGGCGTCGCGACCGACGAACGCCGAACCGTCGGGGGTCCCCACCATGACGGCCATCATCACCCCAAACGACGTTCGGGAGGGCGTGCGGGTTGTCATCGGTGCCCGTAGTCTCCGAAGTCCCCCGTCTCGTAGGAGAAACCGCATGGAATACCGTCAGCTGGGTCGTGCTGGAGTGAGAGTGTCGGAGCTCGGTCTCGGCACGATGACCTTCGGCAACGAAGCGGACGAAGCGACGAGCAAACGGATCGTCGACCGGTTCATGGACGCGGGCGGCAACTTCATCGACACCGCCAACGTGTACTCCCAAGGCGTGTCCGAGGAGATCACGGGCCGCGCCATTGCGGGGAAGCGAGGCGAGGTGGTGCTCGCCACCAAGGCGCGCTTCCAGATGGGGACCGACACGAATGGCGTCGGGTCGTCACGGCGCAATTTGCGCGCCGCGTGTGAGGCGTCGTTGCGGCGGCTCGGCACCGAATGGATCGACCTCTACCAGGTGCACTGCTGGGACCCGAACACGCCGCTCGAGGAGACGCTCTCGACGCTCGACGACCTGGTGCACGAAGGCAAGGTCCGGTACGTCGGTGCGAGCAACTTCGCGAGTTGGCATCTCATGAAGGCGCTCGGACTCAGCGCGCTGCACGGTTGGGAACCCTTCGTCTGTCTCCAACCCGAGTACTCACTGATCACGCGCGACGCCGAACGGGAACTGCTCCCACTTTGCGAGAGCGAAGGCCTGGCGGTGATCCCGTGGAGTCCGCTCGGCGGCGGCGTGCTCACCGGTAAGTACACGAAGGACTCCGAGTTCGAAACGGGCACCCGCGGCGGTGACTCGGACAACCCGATCACGTTCACCTACCGCCTCGACGACCGCGCCTGGAACGTGATCGACGCGGTGAGGGACGCAGCCGAGAAGACCGGCAAGACCAGCGCGCAGATCGCCCTCAACTGGGTGGTAAACCGGCGCGGCATCACTGCGCCGATCATCGGGGCGCGCAATCTGAGCCAGCTCGACGACAACCTCGGTGCCATCGGGTGGCAGCTCGACGACGACACCCGCAAGGCCCTCACCTGGGCCAGCGCGTTCCGCCTCGGCTACCCCCACGAGTTCATCCAGTTCGCGGGCTGAGCCACTCCCCAAGGTCGAAAGCGAGATCAGCAATGGAGCTTCGAAGTTTGGGCCGGACCGGCATTCGCGTCACCGAGGCCTGCCTCGGCGCCATGACCTTCGGCCGCGAGACGCCGGAAGACGAGAGCAATGCCATCCTCGATCGGTATCTCGATGCCGGCGGCAACTTCATCGATACTGCCAACGTCTACAACCGGGGCGCGTCCGAAGAGATCCTCGGTCGCGCGCTCGGCTCTCGGCGGGAGAACCTCGTGCTCGCGACCAAGTGTCGGATGCCGATGGGCGACGGCCCCAACCTCCAAGGTGCGTCGCGGCGGGTTATCCGCGAGCAGGTCGAGGCCTCGCTACGTCGACTGCAGACCGATTGGATCGACCTCTACCAAATCCATTGTTGGGACGCGAACACGCCACTCGAGGAAACCCTCTCGACGTTGAACGACCTGGTCCATGAGGGGAAAGTCCGATACATCGGCGCGAGTAACTACACGGGCTGGCAACTCGCGACTGCGCTCGGCGTCGCGAAGCAACACGGATGGGAGCCGTACATCTCGATCCAGCCCCAGTACTCGCTCGTGACCCGGGACATCGAGCGTGAACTGTTCCCCCTCGCCGAGTACGCAGGGCTGGCGGTACTTCCCTGGAGCCCGCTCGGCGGAGGCCTGCTCTCCGGCAAATATCGCGCCGGTGAGGCACCGCCGGACGACTCCCGCGCCGCCGACTCCACACCGTCGGCCGTCCTGATGCGGATGCGCATCCAGGAGGAACGTAACTTCGCCGTTACCCAAGCAGTGCAGGACCTCGCCGCCGATCTCGGCAAGACGATGGCCCAGGTTGCGCTCAACTGGGTGCTGCATCGCCCGGGCGTCACCGCACCGATCCTCGGCGCCCGCACGGTTGCCCACATCGACGACAACCTCGGCGCCATCGGTTGGAAACTCGATGCCGATGCCCTGGCGCGTCTCGAGGACGCCAGCGCGATTGAACGCGGC
>JANLTQ010000007.1:0-1634 GCA_031363005.1 Acidimicrobiia bacterium
TCCGGCGGACTGCTGTCCAAGGGCGAGCCGTTGGGCGCGTCGGCGCTGGCCCAGGTGGTGGAACTCGTATTCCAACTGCGCGGCACCGCCGACGCACGGCAGGTAGACGGGGCTCGAGTCGCATTGGCCCACACCGTCGGCCGCGGCGCCAACGCCAGCGTCACCATCCTCGCCCGCTGACACAATTTCCCAATTTCCGCTCCACTTTTTGTCTGTGGGGTGGCGAATTCCGCCACCCCACAGCCAAAAAGTCGCGTCGAAACCGGGATCGGGATGGGGTGCGCTCGTGGGGGGTGGGGTTACTTGCCGATCCGGGTGTTGTAGTCCTGGATCGCGGCGGAGGCGGCCTTGGCGGCGGCTTTGATCGCGACTTTCGGGTCCGTGCCTTCGCTCAGCATCTTGGTCTCGGCGTCACGCACCACATCCCGCACGCCGGCGTAGTTCCCGATCACCGGGCCGGCGGTGGCCACATCGTCCTTGCCGCGCAGCAGTTGGTCGTACGCCACCTTGTATCCGGGTGCCTTCGTGTACTGCTCGACGAGGACTGCCTGCTTGACCGACGACTTGCGGATCGGGACGTACCCGGTTCCCGCCGCGAACGTCGCCTGCGTTTCGCCTGACACGAGAAATTTCACGAACTCCCAGGTGGCCGCGATCTTCTCCGGGGCGCTCGACTTCGACATGTAGAGCGCGCCTCCACCGACGAGCACCCCGCCGGTGCCACTCGGACCGGGCATCGGACCGACACCAAGGTCCACCCCACCGGCCTCGCCGCTCGCCAACGCCTGAGAGATCGTGCCCAGACTCGCCGAGCTGTCGATGGTCATCCCCTGAACCTTGGAGCGGATCCCGAGCAGGTTGTCGAACGCGTTCGGACCGCTGTCGGGGTTGGTGCGGGCGAGGCCCGAATCGACCATGTCCTTCATCCACGCGAACGTGGTCTGGCCGGTCACGTCGTCGAAGTTCACCTTGGTCGCCCTGCCCTTCCGACCGTTCTCATGGTCGACGAACAGGGTGTCGGCCTTGGAGGCCCACTGCTCCACGTACCACGGGTTCAGCTTCAGGCCGAATCCACTCTGGTAACCGGCGGCTTTGATCTTCTCCGCGTCCGCCTTGACCTCCGCCAACGTGGTCGGCGGCTTTTCCGGGTCGAGCGCGGCCGCGCGAAACGCGTTCTTGTCGTAATAAAGGACCGGGTTCGAGACGTTGAACGGCATCGGGTAGAGCTTGCCGTCGACGGTGTAGCGCTCGATGATCCGCTCGACGAAGTCCGAGGTGTCGTAGCCGTCCGCCTTGATGCAATCGGCCACCGGCACGATCGACTGCGTGTCGATCATCTGCTGCGTCGCGGTGTCTTCCATCTGTCCGAGTTCCGGAAGCTCGTTGGTCCCGAGCCCGGCCACCCACTTGCGCAGGATCTCTTCGTATCCGGTCTGGTTGACGAGGTCGACCTTGACCTTGGCCTGTTGCGCATTGAACTGAGCGACGATCTTCTGAAGGGTCTCTTCATTGGCGCGGTTGAGCCCGTGCCAGAACGTGATCGTGACCGGGCCGGTGGCCTTCGCCAGCGCGGCCACGGGGCAGGAGTTGGCGCCCCCAGTCTTGGTCCCCCCCCCCGACGTGCCCCCACCCGC
>JANLTQ010000328.1:0-1839 GCA_031363005.1 Acidimicrobiia bacterium
TCAAACACGACCCACCAAACGGGAGGAAGTGGTTGAACAGCCGGGGAAGTTACGTAAACGTAGTTTACACGAACACCCGTACGATGTCAACCCCAAAACATCAGAAAATTCAAGGGGGTTCCTTGACGTCAGGCCTTCGGGAGATCAGGGTCAACCGACCTGCGACGAGCTACCGGAGGAAGTGGTTGGCGAAGGCCTCGACCTGATCCCGACCGCCCGCGGGCCAGCCGCAGACGAGGTAGCCGAATCCGGCCTCGGTCCACGTGTCGACGTGGCGGATGATGGTGTCGAGGTCGTTCTCGAGTGAGAGCGATGCGGCGCGCAGAATCGTGTTCGGATCGCGTCCGGCGGCCGCGGCGTGTTCGCTGATGCGGTCGGACTTTTCCTTCAGTGCTTTCGGTGAACCGAAGCAGTGCCACACATCGGCGTAGCGCGCTGCGATCGGCATCATCCGTTGTTCGCCCGACGCGCCGATCCAGATCGGCGGGTGCGGCGCCTGCACCGCGCGTGGCAGCAACGTCGCGTCCTCCACCTGGAAGTGCTCGCCGTCGAACGTGAAGTTGTCGGTGGTGAGCAGGCCGCGCACGATCTGCACCGCTTCCTCGAAGGCGTCGACGCGAGCCTTCAACGCGGGGAATGGGATGCCGAGCGCGCGGTGCTCGGGATCGAACCACGCGGCGCCGTAGCTGAGTTCCAATCGACCACCGGACGCGTGATCGATGGTCAGAGCCTCTGCTGCGAACACCGACGGATGGCGGTAGGTCATGCCGGCAACGAGCACTCCGAGGCGAACCTTTTCGGTGATACCGCTCCACGCCGCGAGCGTGGTCATCGCCTCGAAGCACTCGCCCGGCCCCTCGCCGTACATGGGCTGGAAATGGTCGAAGCCCCAGATGCCGTCGAAGCCGAGTTGATCGGCGAACCGAGCTCGGTCTGCATTCTCCGTCCACGGCATTCGTTGTTGGGCGATATCGAGTCCGAAGCGCATCACGCATGCGTAGCACGACGGGCCCGGTCGAGGACCGTCGAAGCGCGCCAGCCCGGGTGGCCGCCGGGTGGCCGCGATGGCGGGGAACCTGTCCTTGTGTCGGCCGATGCGACCGGTGACGATGCTCGGTATGCAGATCTCCTTAGCGCTCTATCCCGGATTCACCGCACTGGACATCGTGGGGCCGTTCCAAACCTTCGCCGACGTTCCCGGCATCGAGGTCGGGTTCGTCGCTGAACAGGCCGGCCCGGTCCTGGACCACACGGGCCGGCTCGCAATGGTGGCGACGGCGAGCTTCGCGGAGGTCACTGCGCCCGAGATCATTGTGATCCCCGGCGGCATGGTCCGCCCCGAGGGCGCCGACGATCCGGTGGTGCAGTGGATCCGTGCGGTGCACCCGACCACCACGTGGACCACCAGCGTCTGCACCGGTTCTCTCTATCTCGCGACGGCCGGCGTGCTCGACGGCGTGGACGCCACCGGCCACTGGGCCGCGATGGAGGAACTCGGTCGGCTCGGTGCGCTACCAACCGGAACCCGGGTGGTGGAACGGGGCAAGGTCATCACCGCCGCTGGCGTGTCCGCAGGTATCGACATGGGGCTCACCTTGGTGGCGCGCATCTTCGGCGATGACATGGCCAAGATCATCCAACTCGCCATCGAGTACGACCCTCAGCCGCCCTTCGACGCCGGCTCCCCGGAAAAGTCCACCCCCGAGATCGTCGACCTCCTCCGCTCCACAATGGCGATGCGCTAGAGAACGAGACCGAAGGCGAGGGGAGTGTGGTGGCGCGTGGGTCAGTCCGCGCTCCCGAGCCGGGGCCCGAGCGGCCGGAGGCGTTGTCGCAAGA
>JANLTQ010000398.1:0-3366 GCA_031363005.1 Acidimicrobiia bacterium
CGTGTTTTCGAGACTCAATGGCACGGCGGCCCGACGCGACGTGAGTGTGACCGATCGGCTGGCGCGAGTCGTGACCACCCTCGTCGCCGAGTGAACCGCGTCGTCGATGAGCTGCACGCGAGCGTTGGACACCGAGGCGCCGGTTCCGGGCACTCGGCCCGCGATGGTCAGCTGCAACTGGGTGCGCAGCTGGCTCACGATCGGTCGATCGGCGCCGATCATCGATGCCATGGCGTCGATCGCGCGGCTGGTGCGCGCGTAGCTCCCCTCGGTGATCGGCGATGCGGGCGGCGCATTGGGGGCGAGGGTGCGCACGTACGGCTTGCCCTTCACCGTCTCGGCCGGGATCCGAAAGAGGTCAGTGGCGGGCGCGCTCCGTAACAGCGGATGGTTGCGGAGGCCCGCGAGGACTGCGTTGATCCGATCGGGTAACACATCCCAGAGCAGCGGAGTGTTGATAAGCACGCCGCGCGTGCGGTTCGGCTGCTCGAGCGCGATCACTGCGAGTGATGCCAGCAATTGTTGGGCGCGCAGCGCGTCCGGGCCTCGGCGCGTCAGGAGCTCCGACGCGATGGCGTTGACTTCGAGGGCATCAAACGATCCGGCAACGGAGTCGATTCGAAACGGCCGGGTGGTCGTGAACTGGTCGGGCGCGTCGGCCGGCGCGAGCACGTCGGGTTCCACCACCAGACGCGTGACACCGCCCCGGAGCCGTAGTGCCGTGAGCGCCCGTTCGTCGAGCGGTTGCACCGGCGCAATCGTCGGATCGACTGCGACCTCGAGCGTGGACTCCAGCACGGTGCGGCCGGTCGTGAGCGACGCGTCGAAGGCGTCGGTCAGACGGGCCCGCAACAGGCTCGGACCGTCGGCGATCGCGTACGGGCCGGAGAGCGTGAGCTCCGACTGGCTCACGCTGCGGATCGTCGCGAGCACGGCGGCGGCACGCTGATCGACGGCCGCTTGGGACCGGAGAGCGTCGACGGTCGCGGGGTTCGGGACGACGGTGATTGCGACGTCGCGAACGTCGCCGAGTGCGGTCGCGAGCCGTCCGAGCCGTCCTCTGGGCCCGACGTCGGCAGCGAGCGCGGGATTGGGTCCGGGGTTGATCGTCGGCGGATTCGGTGAGGACGCGACGTTCCAGAGCGAGGCGACCTGGAGTGGTTCGCTCGGCGTTTCGCCGGTGACCGCGGGACGCACGGCAACGATCGGGGTCACGAAGTCGTCGAAGACCTGGCCCGAGTCCGGGTCGCGCAGTTGCAGCTTGACGGGAAAGACGCCGGCGTGGGCCGACGATGACATCGGGAGCCGCACCCGGAGTGGATCCGAGGCGAGGCGCGGGTCCTGGAGTCCGATCGTGAAGGTTCGGTCGTTACCGGTCGCCGGCATCGCACTGACCGCGATGGATCGCACGACCACGTCTCGTCCGAGTCCCTCACCGTCGAGCGACCGTTCGAAGGCGATGCGGCTCAGCGTTGCGCTGTAGAAGATCGCACGGACTTGGAGGTTCGGCGCGGCCGCGTCCGTCAGCCCGAGTCGGAACGCGATTTCGCCGCCCAGCTCGGTCCATGCCGGTTGTCCGGTGAGAGTGATGGACGGGCCGGGCGCGGCCGACGCCCCGGTAGTTGCGCGTGAGGCCGAACTGGTAGCGGGTGGAAACGCAATGGTGAGTAGCAACACGGCCAGGACCATCGCGATACCCGCACCGGACCGACGGCCTCCGAGCCGACGGTCGCGGGGGCGAGCGGATTGGCGCCTCGCGCTCACAGCGTCCGGCCCATCACGCAGAGGCCGGTGGGCAGGTCACGAAACCCGCAATTTCGGTACAGCGCCAAGGCCGGCTCGTTGTCGTACTGGGTGTTCACCAGGGCGGTCTCGGCGCGATGACGACGGAGCCAACGCAGCGCGTCTGCCACCACCGACCGCCCGACGCCTCGCCCGTGAACCGCCGGATCCACGGCCACGCGCTGGAGGTAGCCCTTGCGAGCCGAGCGCCCGGTAATCGCGTATCCACTGAGCGCGACGCCCGCGTCGGCGGGGGCATCGACCACCCGTGACCGGGTGGTGGGGGTGGCTTCGATCGCGCTGGTCATGGACTCGTCGTCGAGTTGCCAGAACGACTGGAACGCGCGGTGATCGAGTTCGAGGACGGCCGGCCGGTCGGCGGTGCGAGCCCGCCGGGTGCTGTGGGTGACCGTGGGGATGTCGGTGAGGTCGTGGGCGAGGAGGTGCAACCGTTCGTGGACGGCGAATCCGGCGTCCACCATCGGAAGGGTGTCGGCGAGGCCCAGCGCGTTGGTCACCACCGACGTGAACCCGAGGGTCCGCAACCGGCGAAGACACCGGTCGACGGTGTCGGCGCTCGGAGGCCGTTGGGCTCCGATGGCGAGATACGCGATGTCGTCATGTCCCCGCCACGATCCGAGCCGGGCCCAGCCTCCGGGCCAGCGCACTGTCTCCTCGGCCATCGCCGGTTCAGCGTACGCGCCGCTGCCGCCAGCTGCGGGAGTTCGTTGCCGTCGTTCGCGAGCTCCTTCCGTCGTGGGTCGTTTCGTCGAAGCCGAGGACTACCGTGCGGAGGTGCTCCTCCTCGCGGCGGATCCGCGCTTCGTCGACCATGACACCGGTCCCGGTCACCCGGAACGACCCGCGCGCCTCGAAGCCGTCGCGGCCGGCCTGGTGGCCTCCGGCCTGGGTACCGACGTGGTTGCGCTGGAGTCGCGGTCCGCGACGCGCGCGGAGCTCGAGCGCGTGCACCCGGCGGCGCACCTGGATCGGCTCGAGCACGGGTGTGCTGCGAGCATCCATTTTGACGCCGACACGCCGTCGTCACCGGGCTCGTGGGCGGCGGCGACCGCGGCTGCGGGCGCGGGGCTCGCGGCCGTCGAGGCGCTCATGACACCGGGCGGAGTCGGCGCCGGAGCGGCCGGAGCCTTCCTCGCGGTGCGGCCGCCCGGACATCACGCGCGGGCGGCCCAGGCGATGGGGTTCTGTCTCCTCAACAATGTCGCGATCGTTGCGAGGGAGCTGCGGGCGCGTGGCGACCGCGTGGCGATCGTCGACATCGACGCGCATCACGGCAACGGAACCGAAGAGATCTTCTACGCCGACCCCGACGTGCTGTACGTGTCCTGCCACGAGTGGCCGCTGTACCCCGGCACAGGTCGCCACGATCAGATCGGTGAGGGCGCCGGAGTGGGGGCCACGTGCAACATTCCGCTCCCGGCGGGCACGACCGGCGATGTGTACGAGCGGGCGATGGAGACGGGCGGCGAGCCGCGGCGCGACGACGTCGCCCCCGCTTGGGTCCTGATCTCACGCGGGGGGGGCGCCCCACGGGGCGCTCCGCTCCCGGGGGTGGGGCGCGCG
>JANLTQ010000427.1:0-3461 GCA_031363005.1 Acidimicrobiia bacterium
GGACGTGCTTCGGTGGTAGTCATTCGGGGTTCCTTCTCTTCGAACGGCGCGTCACGGAATCCGATGCGCCGGATCCGATGGTTGTGCGACCGTTAGCCAGAGTCGGCCCGGATCACCGGATGACAGCCCCAACGGGGGCCCGACTAGTCCCTGAGGTTAGTTCATGGGACACCGTCGCGACCCGAAACGGCCACGTTCAGCCCTCGAGGCCAGCCACTCAGCCTTGGGACATCGCGAGCACACTCATCGTCACCGATCCCATCACCACGCCGATCACCGCCGCCGTCGGTACGCCCAGCAGCCGGGCGGCCTGACGGTAGGTCAAGGGCGAGAGCAACGCGGCCAGGGCGCGGAGGTTGGCTCCGGCTCGACTCAATGAGCGATCACCGAACTTGCGGATCGAGATCGAGATGGAATCGACGGCGATCCAGAGTGCCCCGAACCCACACACGGCCAAGGCGCCCACCCCGATCGCCGGCCACAGCGTTGTCGCGGTTCCGTTGTCCTCGGGGACCAAGGTCGCGAGCGCCACGGCCGCGTTCACTCCGACGACGCCGAGCACCAGGAAGATGGCGTCAGAAGGATGAGCGAGTCTGCCCCTCATCGGGACAGCCCGTCACGACCCAAGCCCTGCCTCAACACCCTGCCTCACACCCTGACAATCGGGAAACCTGCCGCTCGGATCGTGGACCGAGCGGCCGTGACCCAAGCGCCGCCAGGCTACCTGGAGGGGATCACTCCACCCAACCTCGGCCGGGAGCGTTGCGGACGGACTCGGTCTCATCCGACCGCGCGTAGTCGTCGTCCAACCGGTAGGTGGTACCGATCTCAGGAGTGGAGACCTCGAGGATGTCGCAATCGGTGATGCCGACGAGTCGGTGGCGTTGACCGATGGCACACGAGTAACCGATCCCCGGTTGCAGCTCGGTCTCGATCATCTCGCCGCTGCCGTCGTCCCACACGACCTTCGCCCGTCCGCTCATCAGCAGCCAGGTTTCGAGCTTCTCGTCGTGCAGCTGCAGCGACAGGCGTTTGTCGGCACCGACGTGAAGCACCTTGCCGACGTAGGGTCGGTCGGCAGGAGTCCAGTGGATTTCCCATCCCCACGGCTTCTCCACGCGCCGGGCGTCGCCGTCGGTCGTGAACGTCGCCGGATCTCCGATATTCCTCAGGTCGGTCACGCGCTCAGCTTCGCGCCAGATCGGCCTTGAGCGCAGCGATGGCGGGGATCGGGCCCGGGTCGACGTCGTTCTCCAAGGCCAAGTAGCAGCTAACCCAATCGCCGAGGTACATCAGATCGAGCAGATGCGCGAGACGGCCGTCGCCCTCGCTTCGCACTTCGAGCACTCGTGCGACACATTCCTCGATCTGGGCTCGGGTGCCCGCGAACCGAGGCTCGAGGCGTTCGTGCTCGAAACCATGCCGCAGTTCCACGAGCGTCATGATCTGGCGAGTCACGTCACCGTGCTGACCGAATCCGCAGATCTCGTTGTGGTCCAGCTCCGGGTGGGTGTTCCAGAACGCGGGCGCCTTGGCGTTCTCGTTGACGTCCGCTTTCCAGCGCATCGCGGCGACCGCGCCCAGCGCGCCGCCGCCGTAGATCAGCGGAATCGTGCGCCCGATCTGGCGCGCTAGTTCGCGCGCCGGGTTCGCCGCGCCGGTCACCGCGGGTGCGCACTGGTCACGGCGGCGGGCGAGCTGATCCTGCGTGCCCATCAACAGATCGTGCGCAGTCGGCAACAGCCCCATGCGGAACAGCGTCACGAACAGCGGGGCGATGAGCGCACCGAGCGCGGCGCGCGGCATGTATCCGGACGGACACTGCACGTGCAGTCCGTCGCGACGACGGACCAGGCCAGCCAGTTCTCCGCCACTCGACACCGCAACCACGTGCGCACCAGCGTCGAGCGCGCCACTCGTCATGGACAGGGTCTCCTCGGTGCCACCCGAGTACGAAACCGCGAAGGCCAGGGTGTGCGGACCCACGAACGCCGGCGTCCGGTACTGCTTCATCACGGTCACCGGCACCGGCAACGTGCCGTTGGCGACCGCAGCGAGCACGTCGCCGGCGATCCCTGACCCGCCCATTCCCATCACCACGATGTTGCGGATGTCCTCGGGCGCGGGAAGCACCTCCGCCGTGAGCGTGGCCGCAGCAGCTTCGTGCGCCGCCGTCAACTGCTCCGGCAACCCCGCAACCGCGTCGAGGAACCCCAGTGAATCGGTCACGCTTCGAACGTTGGGGTGATGCCTTCTGCTTCGGCTTTGGCGACGAGGCGATCGTGTTCGGTGTCGCTCACGGTCTCGGCTTCGTCCACCAACATGATCGGGATGTCGTCGCGTATCGCGTACCGACGCTTGAGGCGCGGGTTGTACAGCGCCTGCTCGGACTCGAAGTACAGCAGTGAGCCCTTGTCGTCGGGGCACGCCAGGATTTCGAGTAACTGCGGGTCGAGGGCCACGTTCTTCTCCTAGGACTCGGCTCGGATGAGCGTGAGGACTTCCTCGGTGTGAGCATCGCACGCGACACGGTCGGCCGCTTCGAGGTTCAGCCGCAACAACGGTTCGGTGTTGCTCGCGCGCAGGTTGAACCACCAGTCGCCGAGATCCACCGTGAGGCCATCGAGCCGATCTTGCGTGGCGTCCGGGAAGCTCTGCGCCACGGCATCGATGACGGCGAGCGGATCGCCGACCGTGGTGTTGATCTCACCCGATGCGGCATACCGCTCGAACGGCTTGCGTAGCTCGGACAACGGCACGCCCGCTTCACACAGCGCCTCGAGCACGACCATCGACGCAATGGAACCGGAGTCGGCGCGCCAGTTGTCCCGGAAGTAGTAGTGCGCCGAGTGCTCACCGCCGAAGATCGCGTTGGTTTCGGCCATGACCTGCTTGATGAACGAGTGCCCGACCCGAGTCCGCACCGGCTCGCCACCGCACTCGCGAATGACTTCCGGCACCGCCTTCGAGCAGATCAGGTTGTGCACCACCGTGCCGCCGGGGGTACGGGCGAGCATCGTCTTGGCCACGATGGCGGTGGTGGTCGAACCCGAGACGGGTTCACCTTCGTTGTCCACGAGGAACACGCGGTCCGCGTCACCGTCGAACGCGAGTCCGATATCCGCGCCGGTCTCCAGCACCCGCTTGCGCAGCGACACCAGGTTCTCCGGCTGAATCGGATCCGCCGGATGGTTGGGGAACGTGCCATCGAGCTCGCCGAACAGCACTTCGAGTTCGAAGGGTAAGCCTTCGAACACACGCGGGACCACGAGGCCGCCCATGCCGTTCGCCGTGTCGGCGACGATTTTCAACGGCCGGAGCACCTTCGGATTGGCGAACGATCGAACGTGTTCGGCGAAGGCATTGAGCATGTCCTGTTCGCGGACCTGTCCGATCTCCTCGGCCCGTTCCAACAGCCCGGAGGCCACCGCTTCTTTGATTTGCACCAAGCCCGTCGACTC
>JANLTQ010000444.1:0-2912 GCA_031363005.1 Acidimicrobiia bacterium
GACTGCGCGCCGGCTTCATGCCGCTCGTCGACTTTCTTCCGACCGTCTCGATGGTGGCGATCCTCTGGTACGGAGGGCACCAGGTCTTGAACGGTGACTTGCAGGTGGGCGACATCCTGGCGTTCAACCTCTACATACTCATGCTGATCTGGCCGATGCGCATGATGGGAATGCTCGTGGCGCAGGCGTCGCGCGCGTCGGCCGGGGCGGGGCGGGTGCACGAGATCCTCGCCACCGATCCCGCCATCGCGGACGCGCCCAACGCGCAGCCTCTCGGAGCGGGTGCGGGCGGGTTGCGCTTCGAGGGTGTGCGTTTCGGATACGGACCGGGTCGGTCCGTGCTCGATGGTTTCGATCTAGAGGTTGCGGCGGGTGAGGCGGTCGCGATCGTCGGTGCCACCGGTTCGGGCAAGAGCACGGTGGCCCGCCTCGTGCCGCGCTTCTACGACGTTGATGCGGGTCGCATCGTCCTGGACGGTGTCGACGTGCGGGACCTAGCGGTGGACGAGCTTCGCGGCGCCGTCGGCATCGTGTTCGAAGACACGTTCCTCTTCTCGGACACGGTGAGAGAGAACATTGCGTTTGCGGATCCGGACGCGCCGATGGAGTTGGTGGAGCGGGCGGCGAGACTTGCCGGCGCCGCCGAGTTCATCCACGCGCTGCCGAACGGGTACGCCACCGTGATCGGCGAGCACGGGTTTTCGCTTTCCGGCGGCCAGCGTCAGCGCATCGCGATCGCCCGGGCGGTGTTGGCGGACCCTCGCATCCTGATCCTTGACGACGCGACGTCATCGGTCGACCCCACGAAGGAGCACGAGATCCGCGCCGCGCTCGCGGAGGTGATGGACGGTCGCACCACGTTGATCATCGCCCACCGGCCGGCGACGATTGCCTTGGCCGACCGCGTCGTCCTGATCGGCGACGGCCACGTGATCGCCACGGGCACGCACGACGAGTTGTTGGCGACGAGCAACGAATACCGGTCGGTCTTGGCCGCCGCTGGCGTCGTGTCGTCGGCAGTCGATGGCGACCCTGATGCAACGACCGAAGCGGTGCCGGGAGTGACCGCGTGAGGGGCGGCATGATCGGGAGCAATGCCGTCGACGATGACTCCAAGCTGGATCGCGCCGCGGCGAATCAGGTGCTCCGCCGCCTGTGGGCGATGCTGGCGCCCTACCGGCGCCAGATCATCGTGGCGACGGTGGTCCTGATCGGACAGACCGCTTGCCTGCTCGCGGGACCGGCCCTGGTGCGAGCCGGGGTCGACCAAGGCTTGGTCGCCCACGACGGTGCCGCGTTGAATCGGATCGCCGTCGCGTACCTGGTGGTCGCGGTGGTGGGGCTCGCACTCGGACGGTTGGTGATCTGGCTGGTCAGCCGAACCGGCGAGCGGTTCCTCAGAGCGTTGCGAGAACGAGTCTTCCGCCACCTCATGGCGCTCTCGCTGGACTTCTACGACCGAGAAAAGACTGGCCGCCTCGTGGCGCGCATGACCTCGGACATCGATGCGCTCCAAGAACTCATCAGCGCCGGCCTCGTGATGTTCGTGCAGAACTTCTTGATCTTCATCGGTGCGGTCGTGGTGGTGGTGGCGATGAGTTGGGAGCTGAGCCTCGGTGCTCTCGTAATCGTGCCGCCGGTCCTACTCGCGAGTCGATGGTTCCGTCGTCGTTCGAACGCGGCCTACCTCGAAGTGCGTGAACGCATCGGCGAGAACCTTTCGACGTTGCAAGAAGGCCTCGAAGGGGTGCGGGTCGTGCAGGCGTTTGGGCGTGAGCGCGGCTGGATTCGTCGTTTCGGGACGACGAACGAAAATCAGTTCGAGGCGAACCTCGAGACGGTCCGGATTTCCGCGAAGTACTTCCCGTTCGTCGAGTTCACGGGCGTGATCGGCATCGCGGTGGTCGTGGGCCTTGGGGGAGTGCTCGTCGATAGCCGCGCCGTGACCGTGGGTACGGTGCTCGCGTTCGTCCTCTACCTCAACAACTTGTTCGAGCCGATTCAGCAGCTGAGTCAGCTGTACAACACGGTGCAATCCTCGGGCGCAGCACTCCACAAGCTCTTCCTCCTGCTCGACACCGAGGTGTCCATCAACGAGAAGCCGGGCGCGGTGGACCTGCCGACGCGTGGCGACCTTGCGGTCTCCGGACTCGCGTTCGCCTACGGCACGGATGAGCCGGACACCGATGGCGTCGTCCATCCGCGCGGACCGGAAGTCCTGCACGATGTCTCGATCACCGTGGGTGCGGGAGAGCGGGTGGCGCTGGTGGGACCGACCGGCGCCGGCAAGTCCACGTTGGCGAAGTTGATGGCGCGTTTCTACGACCCCCGAGCCGGCGCCGTGAGTTACGGCGGGGTCGATCTGCGCAACGCCACGTTGTCGAGTCTGCGCCACACGATCGTGGTGGTTCCCCAAGAAGGGTTCCTCTTCGCCGGAACGATCCGCGACAACGTGCGGGTCGGGCGAGACGGTGCCACCGACGCAGACGTGGAAGCCGCGGTCGAAGCACTCGGCCTGACCGAGACGTTTGCGGCCTTCCCCGACGGTCTCGAGACCGAGGTACGTGAGCGGGGATCGAGGTTGTCGGCGGGGGAGAAGCAGCTCGTGTCGCTGGCGCGCGCCGCCCTCGCTGACCCGGCGGTGCTCGTCCTCGACGAAGCCACGTCGAACCTCGACCCGGGGACCGAGCACGCGGTTGAACGCGCACTGGACCGGCTCACTGACGGCCGCACTGTGGTTGTTGTGGCGCACCGCTTGTCGACGGCGCAGCGGTGTGACCGCGTCGCGGTCGTGGACCAGGGTGGCCTGCTCGAAGTGGGGACCCACGACGAGTTGCTGGCCCGCCGCGGCCGCTACGCCCGCCTCTTCGCCGCCTGGGACTCCCACGCCATGGACCGCACCGCCTGACCTC
>JANLTQ010000472.1:0-8238 GCA_031363005.1 Acidimicrobiia bacterium
CGACGTGCGGCCAACCGCTTCCGATTCGAGGGCGCCCGCAATCGATTCCTTGATGCGGTATCCCACCGTGGAGTCGGATGACAGCGTCCACGCCCCGTCGACACCGCCGCCACCGGCGCCCGAAGTGGTGGACGTCTTCCCGGCCAAGCCTTTGTCGAGGTCGGTCGCGTTGAGCTTCGGCTTGGGATCGGACTTTATCGCGAACCACCAGACCAAGAAGGCGGCCAGTCCGATCACCGCCACGCCGACGATCCCCAGGATGAGCTTGCGGATTGCCTTCATCGTTGACTTCCCTCGGTCGGACCGACGCGGACGCATGCCGCATCGGGTGGATCACAGATGTTGTGTCGTCATCATGCCCGGTGCAGCGCTCCCGGTGATTGCGCGGCCTCGGTTCCGGCACCTACGTTGCGGTTCGGAACCGACCGAGCGACGGGGAAGATGGCCGACGGGACCAGGGCAACGCGAACCAGATGGATCGCATTACTTGTCGCGGCGGCGGTAATCCTCGCGGGCGGACCGTACCTGTATTTGCGAAGTCGGGACCAACCCCGGACGGACCGCAATGGATCCTCGGCTCGGGTGGCCTCCGTGGGGACTGCCAACCGAATACGGGTCGTCGCCCGCCAGAACGTGACGGAGCTGAGTCCGCAGCGCAAGGCCGCCTTCGTCGCCGCAGTTCGGAAGCTCCAGACCACGCCGGCGCCGGGGCACCCGGAACGCACCTGGTACGAGCAGTTCGTCACCTGGCATCGCAATGGCGCCAAGTGTTCGGTGGCGCACGGGACGTCGGGCGCCATTCACAACTCGCCGCTGTTCTTACCGTGGCATCGCGAGTTGATGATCAAGTTCGAGTCCGCCCTGCAGAAGGCGTCGGGGGACCCCACGATGCGGATTCCGTACTGGGACTTCAACGACGCCGCGAGTTCGGAGGCCGTCTTCGCGTCGGACTTCATGGGCGGCATGGGTGATGCCACCCAAGCCGGCGCGGTGACCACGGGTGCGTTCGCCAAAGGTCAGTACCAACTCCGCGTGTTCGACCCGCCGACGATCAAACTCGGCGGAACGACTCCCTACCTCACGCGTGCGATCGGCACGCCGCCGGTGCTCGACCCGGGGGCCACTGCGAAGGCCATGGCCGCGACGGACTTCGATACCGCACCGTTCGACGCGACGTCGGACCAGCACACGAGTTTCCGCCAAGCCATGGAAGGGTGGCGGCCGACGTTCGCCCAGCCGGACTGCACCGACGGCTGGCAAGGTCTGCTCGAAATGCTCGGTGGCGTCCCGGAAATGCACGTGCTGGTCCACGGAGTGGTGGGCGGCGCCTCGCAGAGTCAATCGAGCCCGAACGACCCGGTCTTCTGGTTGCTGCACGCGAACATCGACCGACTGTGGGCGCAGTGGCAGCAGACGCACCCGGAGCGGTTTCCTGCGCACGCGGCCGGCTGGACCCCTCGATCGAAGATGTGGCCGTGGTTCGACCAGCCGGTCTCGTCCTTCGACGACACTCGTGCGCTGGGCTATCGCTACGCCGATTGAGTCGTCGCGCCCGGCCGGCCTTCGGCGCGGGTCTCGTCACGCCGTGCTCCTCGCCTGGGTGTTCGTCTTTCGGGTTCAGTACCGGCCCATCTCGGCGCGGAACTGGTCGAGGCCCATCGAGCCGAGATCGAGTGCGTGCGAGTGCCACGCCTTGAGGTCGAAATCGGCACCGTGGCGAGCCTTCGCGTCGGCGCGACTCTCGAGCCATACCCGTTCGCCGACCTTGTACGAGATCGCCTGACCGGGAATACCGAGATATCGGTCCACCTCCGAGCGCATGAACTGCTCGGCGAACATCGCCCGCTGGATCACGAACGGCAACGCGAGCTCGGGCGTCCAGCGTTCGCCCGGGTGGTACGACTCGTCGGCCGGGATCGGCAGTTCGAGGTGCATGCCGATATCCACGATGACCCGCACCGCGCGCATCGCCTGCGCGCGCAACATGCCGAGTTCGTAGTCGGGGTTGTCGAGGTACCCGAGTTCGCCCATGAGCCGTTCCGCGTAGAGCGCCCAGCCTTCACCGTGGCCGGACGACCACGCGAGGGTCCGTTGGAAGCGCGTGAGCGTGTCCGCGAGATAGCGGACTTGTGCTACCTGGAGATGGTGGCCGGGAACGCCCTCGTGGTAACAGATCGACACCTCACCCCAGAGCGGGAATCGCGTGTTGCCCATCGTGGGGTACCACGTGCGTCCCGGTCGGCTGAAGTCTTCCGACGGGCCGGTGTAGTACATCGCCGACGCGCCCCCGGGAGGCGCGATCATCGCTTCGACCGTCTTCACGGGTTCTGGGATGTCGAAGTGCACGCCGTTCATTTCCGCGATGGTGCGGTCCATCAGATCTTGGAGCCACGCCCGGAGGTTGTCCTCGCCTTCGATCGCACGGGCGGGATCGGTCTCCAACAACTCCACGACTTCGCCAACCGACGCGTTCGGCAGGATCCGTGACGCCACCTGTCCGACCGCATGCTCGATACGACGCAGTTCCTCCCAGCCCCAGTCGTAGGTCTCCTGGAGGTCGAGCACCGTTCCGTTGAAGACCCGTGCGCCGATCGCGTACCGCTCCTCGCCCACGGCATCGCGCGGATCGGCGTCGATTGCGTATTCGAGGGTGAGGTACCGGGCGAACGACGCCAGGGCGGCAGTGGCACGTTCGGCCTCGCGGGTCACCGTCGCGTGCAGCGACGCAGGACCCACTCCCGACGCGCCGAGGCGGCCGGCGAGTTCGTGGAAGTACGGCGGCGTGGCATCGGCATCGAGCCCGGCCCACACCTCGACCTGCGCAATCGCACCGGTCACCTGGCGGTTGGAGGCCACCAATCCCCGTCGGCGCCCTTCGGTGAAAGCGGCCTCGAGGCTCGCGACACATTCGGGCACTCGAGCCATGCGTGACGCGACCGTCTCCCAGTCCGCCTCGGTGTCGGTGGCCAGCATGTCGAAGGCCTCACGCACCTCCTGCACGGCCGAACCCAACACCGCGATCGAGCGGAGGTGCTCGCCGCGGTCGTGGAGTTCCACGGCCACCTCGAGGCGCTCACGGATCACTCCGGCCGCGACTCGATCTGCGTCCGTCTCGATCGGCACCGAACCCAGCGCACGCAGCGTGGCGCGATCGTGATCCGCTCGCTCGGCAGCACCGTCGGGCGAATAGTCGGTGAGTTCGTGGTCGTGGCCGGCAATGCCGTCGAACGTGGCCGCGATCGGATGGAGGCGTGCGTAGGTCTCGACGTAGGCGTCGGACAACTCGTCGATCGGTCGGCTCGCGTCCTGATGGCTCGTCCGCTCGCTACCTGGTGGGTTTGCGTTCATGGGCCTCGCTACCTCGCGGCTCGCTCCGCTCGGGTCACGGAGAGGTTGTTGGTTCGGTCTCTCGGGCTTCTTCGTCTTGGCCCTGAGGGCTTACCCGTCTGGCGGCGCACGCTACCGTCGAGCCGTGGCTGCTCAGTTCATCTTCACGATGCGCAACTTGTCCAGGTTTCACCCGCCGGACCGGCAAGTGCTCGAGAACATCAACCTGTCGTTCTATCCAGGGGCCAAAATCGGCGTGCTCGGGTCCAACGGCGCCGGCAAGTCGAGCCTGTTGCGCATCATGGCCGGGGAGGACGACGGCTTTTCCGGCGAAGCGCGCCTGACGCCGAGTTTCAGCGTCGGCATGCTCCATCAAGAGCCGCAGCTGGATTCGAGCAAGGACGTGCTCGGCAATGTGATGGACGGCGTCGGCGAGACCGCCACGCTCCTCGAGCGCTACGACCAGGTGCTCGCCGGTTGGGCCGATCCTGATGCCGACTACGACAAGCTCGGCACCCAACAGGCGCAACTCGAAAAAGAGATCGAAGCTGCGAACGCGTGGGACCTGAAACGCACCATCGATATCGCCATGGACGCCCTGCGCCTGCCGCCCGGCGACGCCGGTGTCGATGTCCTCTCTGGTGGTGAGCGGCGTCGCGTGGCGTTGTGTCGCCTGCTGCTCTCCCGCCCCGATCTTCTGCTCCTCGACGAACCCACCAACCATCTCGACGCCGAGTCGGTCGCGTGGTTGGAACGATTCCTCGGCGAGTACCACGGCACCGTCGTTGCGGTCACTCACGACCGGTACTTCCTCGACAACGTGGCCGGATGGATCCTCGAGCTGGACCGGGGCAAGGGCATTCCGTGGGAGGGAAACTACTCATCCTGGTTGGAGCAGAAGGAAGCCCGGCTCGCGCAAGAAGAGAAATCGGACAAGGCGCGTCAGCGCACCTTGGCCCGCGAGCTGGAATGGATCCGACTCGCGCCTCGAGCTCGCCAGGCGAAGGGGAAGGCGCGTCTCAATGCCTACGAGACCCTCGCCGCCGAGGCGGAAGGGGTGGCCGAGCGCGCCGAGCAGCTGGTGATAGCGATTCCCGCCGGCCCGCGCCTCGGTGACGTCGTCGTCGAGGCCGAGGACCTCCGCAAGGGGTTCGGCGATCGGTTGCTCATCGACGATCTCTCCTTCACGTTGCCGCGCGGTGGCATCGTCGGTGTGATCGGTCCGAACGGGGCCGGCAAGACGACGCTCTTCAAAATGATCATCGCGGCGGCGGGGAAAGGTGCGGTAGAGGCGGTCGACGCGCCGGACGACGGCACGTTGCGGGTCGGGCCGACGGTGCAACTGGCGTACGTCGATCAGAGTCGTGATTCGCTCGACGGGGACAAGACGGTGTTCGAAGAGATCACCGGCGGTGCCGATCACATCGTGGTGGGCGGGAAAGAGATCCACTCGCGCGCCTACGTCGCCGGCTTCAACTTCAAGGGCTCGGATCAACAGCAGACCGTCGGCAAGCTCTCGGGTGGTGAACGGAACCGCCTGCATCTTGCCAAGGTGCTGACCCAGGGCGGCAACGTATTGCTCCTCGACGAACCCACCAACGACCTCGACGTCGACACGATGCGCGCGCTCGAAGACGCACTCCTCGCGTTCGCTGGCTGTGCGGTGGTCATCAGCCACGACCGGTGGTTCCTCGATCGCATCGCCACGCACGTGCTTGCGTTCGAAGGCAACTCCGAGGTGCGGTGGTTCGAAGGGAACTTCTCCGACTACGAGGTCGAGCGCCACAAGCGCCTTGGCTCCGAAGCCGACCAACCCCACCGCATCAAATACAAGCCGTTGGTCCGATGAGTGGAGCGGAGATGGCACGCGGGTGCAGCCGGTCCGCCAGCGGAGCGTGGCCCGAGCGGCCCGGCCCGCAGGGCCAGGAGCGGAGATGATGGATTTGTTGGCGGAGAAGGTCGTTGCGGGTGGGGAAGCCCTGGCGCGCGGTGCCGACGGGCGGGTGGTGTTGATCGAGGGTGCGATTCCCGGCGAGCGCGTGCGAGTCGAACTCCACAACGTGAAGAAGACGTTTGCGCGCGGGCGGATCCTGGAGGTCCTCGAACCGTCGCCTGATCGCGTCACACCGCCGTGTCCCCACGTGGCGGCCGGTTGTGGTGGGTGCGACTGGCAGCACATCGCGCCCGACGCGCAGCGGAACCTGCGGCGCGACATCGTCGTCGACGCGCTGACGCGCCTCGGCAAGGTCGAGGACGCCGCGGCTCTGGTCACGGCGGCGGTGGCGTTGCCGGACGAAGACTTCCGCACGTCGGTCCGCGTCCTCATGGTGAAGGGTCGGCCCGCGTTCCGGCGCGCGTATTCGCACGACCCGGTGCTGGTCGACTCGTGCCTCGTCGCGCATCCGCTCATCGAATCACTCATCGCCGACGCGAAGTTCGACGCGGTCAAAGAAGCCGAGATCCGCTGCGGTGCGCGCACCGGCGAACGGTTGGTCATCGCTTTCCCGACCACCCGCTATCTCGAACTGCCCGACGACGTCGTGACCATCGGCGCCGACGATCTCGAGGCGGGCCGGACCGCGATGTTCGCGGAACAGGCCGCCGGTCGACGGTGGCGCATCTCGGCGACGTCGTTCTTCCAAACTCGCGCCGACGGCGCGGACGCGCTCGCGCAGTTGGTGGCCGACGCGGTGCCCGACACCGCCGAGACCGTCGTCGATCTCTACTCCGGGGTTGGCCTGTTTGCCGGCACCATCGCCCGGCCGGGGCGAACCGTGATCGCAGTCGAGGGCAACCCCGCGGCCGTGCGGGACGCGAAGCACAACCTGGCGGCGGACAACGTCAAGGTGGAACGAGCAGACATCGGGCGGTGGGATCCGGTGCCGGCCGACGTCGTCATCGCGGATCCGAGTCGCGCCGGACTCGGCGCCGACGTCATTTCGCACATCGCCGGCACCGATGCCAGCCGCGTCGTGCTGGTGGCGTGTGACGCCGCAGCGCTCGGACGCGACGTTGCGCTCTTGGGCGGCGAAGGGTTCGCCTTGACCAGCGCGACGCCGGTCGATCTGTTCCCGCACACCAGTCACGTCGAGGTCGTCGCGGTTCTCGATCGATGACCACCCCCGCGCTACCGTCCGCGGGCTGACCGACCCACTCGTACGGTGGTGAAAGGGAACGATGGAACCGACTGAGACGCACCGCGTCGAGACCGACAGCATGGGCCCGATCCTCGTCGCCCGCGACCGTCACTGGGGCGCGCAGACCGAGCGGTCGCTGCACCATTTCTCGGTCGCCAACGACCACATGCCCATCGCCGTGATCCGTTCCATGGCGGTGCTGAAAAAGGCGGCGGCTCTGGTCAACCGGGACCTCGCCAAGATGACCGACGACATCTGTAGCGGCATTGTTGCCGCGGCAGACGAAGTCGTCGCCGGGGACCTCGACGCCGACTTCCCGCTCTTCGTCTGGCAGACCGGATCGGGCACCCAGACCAACATGAACGTGAACGAGGTGATCTCGAACCGGGCCATCGAACTCGCCGGCGGTGAGATGGGTTCCAAGTCACCGGTGCACCCGAACGACCACGTCAACATGAGCCAGTCATCGAACGATACGTTCCCGACCGCGATGAACATCGCGGCCGTCGAAGAGGTGTTGCAACGGCTGGTGCCCTCGGTGCGCGCGTTACGGAACGCGCTCGATGCCCGCGCCGTGGAGTTCGCCGACATCGTGAAGATCGGTCGTACGCATTTGCAGGACGCGGTCCCACTGACGCTCGGTCAGGAGTTCTCCGGCTACGTCGCCCAACTCGACGCCGACCTCGATCGCATCGAACAGGGTGTGAGCGGTCTGTACGACCTCGCCATCGGCGGCACCGCAGTCGGCACTGGACTCAACACCCACCCCGAGTTCGCGGACCGTGCCGCCGCGAAGATCGCCGAACTCACGGGCCTCCCGTTCCGCTCCGCTCCGAATAAGTTCGCGGCCCTCGCCGCGCACGACGATCTCGTCTTCGCGCACGGCGCGGTGAAGACCCTTGCGGTCAGTCTGATGAAGATCGCGAACGACCTGCGCTGGCTGGGCTCCGGCCCGCGAGCCGGGCTCGGCGAACTCTTGCTGCCGGAGAACGAGCCGGGCAGTTCGATCATGCCGGGCAAGGTGAACCCCACCCAGTCCGAGGCGCTCACCATGTGTTGCATCCAGGTGTTCGCGAACGACACCGCAGTCGGCGTGGCGGGTTCGCAAGGCAACTTCGAACTCAACGTGTTCAAGCCGGTGATGATCTTCAACTTCTTGCACTCGGTGGATCTGCTCACGGACTCGTGCCGCAACTTCCGGGAGTTCTGTGTTGAAGGCCTCCAGCCGAATCTCCCGCAGATCAAGCAGTACGTCGACGAGTCCCTCATGGTTGTCACCGCGCTGAACCCGGTCATCGGGTACGACCAGGCCGCCGCGATCGCCAAGAAGGCTCACCACGAGGGAACCACGCTGCGCGAAGCGGCAATGAGCCTCGGGACGATCTCCGCCGAGGAGTTCGATCGCGTCGTCCGCCCCGCAGACATGATCACGCCGGGCTGATTCAACACGACGTCACTCGGAGTGGCCGGGGGAGTCGATCACCCGAGCAAACCTGACGCCATCCCGACGAGAATGGCGTGATGGACCTCGCGGGGAAGCACGTCGTCATCACCGGCGGATCACAGGGCATCGGACTCGAGGTCGCCCGGTTGATTTCGGAGCGAGGCGCAACGGTTTCCTTGGTCGCTCGCACCGAGGCGGTACTGGCGGACGCCGCAGCTTCGATCGCTGGTGAGACGGCGTGGGCGACGGCCGACGTGACCGACGCGGTTGCCGTGGACCGGGCCTTCGCCGAGCTCACGACCCGGCACGGTCTGTGTGACCTCCTCGTCG
>JANLTQ010000484.1:0-3527 GCA_031363005.1 Acidimicrobiia bacterium
CCGCCTTGTCTTGTGCACGGGTCTTGGCGCCGAGGAAGGTCGGGATGGCAATGGCGATCAAAATGGCAATGATCAACACCACAACCATGAGCTCGATGAGCGTGAAACCACGCTCGTCCTCACGCCGCGCCCGCAGGTTTGACAGCATCTGCTGCATTTGATTTCTCCTACAGGTTTGGGTTGGTTGGAAGCGGCGGGCCCGGCTATGAATGACTGCCGAATCTCGACGCAAGAGAGGTTTCGGCCATCCCGGGCCGGACTTGACCCCAGATCGTCGGAACGGGCCCGGAGGCCCATGTCCCCAGCAAATTCCCTGCCACCCTGAAGAGTCCTCCCGCCGCTCACTACATTGGCGACGCGTGTGGTCCCACCTGGTCGATCTGACGATCCTGGTGGGCGAGTGGCTCCTGGATCGGTGTGACGGACTGGTCGCGCGCGCCTCGCGGATCGGCAACCCGGAGGTCTTCGACCTGACCGGGCCCGGCGCGGAGGCCTTTCCCTGGCACCGCACGCTCGAGGCCCACTGGCGGACGATTCGGGACGAACTCGACCGTTTGCTCGAACACCGCTATGCGCTCGCCAACTTCCAGGACATCTCGACCGATCAGGCGTCGATCACCGACGACGACCGGTGGAAGACCTACTTCCTGTACGGGTTCGGTTTCCGCGCGGATGCCAACTGTGTCCGCTGTCCCGAGACCGCACGACTGGTTGCGTCAGTGCCAGGCATGAAGACCGCGATGTTCTCGATCCTTGCGCCCGGCAAACACATCCCCCCGCACTGCGGCCCGTACAAGGGTCTGGTCCGCTACCACCTCGGTGTGAAGGTGCCGCGCGAACGGGAGCAGTGCCGGATCAGAATCGGCGACCGGTTCGCCACCTGGACCGAAGGCGAGAGTCTCTGCTTCGACGACACCTACGAGCACGAAGTGTGGAACGACACCGACGACGAACGGGTCGTGTTGTTCCTCGACGTGGTCCGGCCGCTCCGGTTCCCGATGAACCTCGTCAACTCGTTCATCCTGTGGGCCATCGCAGTTTCGCCATTCGTCACCGACGCGAAGCGCCGTCATCGCGAGTGGGAGCGAACCTACGAATCCGCACTCGCATCGGCCACTCCGCCCACGCCGCTCGCTACGGTGCGACCTGCGCCTCGCGCCAACGGGTCCGCGCCGCGGCGCGGCGCAACTTCCCGCTCGTCGTTCGGGGAATGAATCCCGGTTCGACGATCTCGACGACGTCGGCGGGCAGTCCGGCATCCGCCAGTCGCGCACGCGCCGCGAGCACGGCTTCGCCCGCTCGGGTCGTCCAGCGTGATTCGGCCAGCACCACGACCCGCTCCCCTGCCTCGGTCAGGTCCGCGAAGGCCACGACCCGATCGGGCAACAACCCCTCCACCCCGGAGAGCGCCAGCTCGAAGTCCGTGGCCGGCAGCCGTAACCCTCCCCGGTTGATCATTTCCTTCGTCCGCCCGACGATCACGATGTCGCCGTCCACGATCGCTGCGGTGTCCCCGGTGTGAAGCACACCATCGGGCATCGTCGCTGCAGTCTCGGCCGAATCACCGAAGTAGCCGTCCATCAGGCTCGGGCTCGTCACGAGCAGTTCAGCGTCGCTCGATATCTGCACGTCGATCCCTGGGAGCGGCCGCCCACAGGCGACGAGCCGGTGGCGTCCGACGTCGACCACGCGGTACGGAACTCCGGGTGGATTGGCGGTGACCGCCAGGGTGGCCTCGGCGAGGCCGTAGGTGGGGCTGATCACACCACGGCCGAGCCCGCACGGAGCGAACGCATCCGCAAAATCGTCCAGGACCTCCGGACGGATCTGTTCGGCGCCGACGAGCAGGTGACGCACCCGGCGCAGATCAACCTCCGCGGGTCGCCGCGTCTGGCGGCGAGTGACGAGTTGCAACGCGAATGGCGGGGCGATCGGAATCGTGACGCCGAGTTCTCCCACAAGTTGCAACCAGCGTCCGGGGCTCCGCAAGAAGCTGGCAGTCGGCCAGTGGTACAGGCTCCCGCCCTGGAAGATGGCGTTGATCATTGTGCCGATCAAACCCATGTCGTGGAACAGCGGCAGCCACGAGAGACCGATGTCATCCGGGCCGAGTTCCCAGTGTTCGCCGATCGCGGCCAAGTTGGCGAGTACCGCGCGGTGGCTGATCAACACGCCCTTGGGCTCGCCGGTGGTTCCCGACGACGGTTGGACGAACGCGTGCGGTGACGCGGCGCCGAACGCACGACGAGAGCCCGCCGATCCGTCCACGCCGATGACGACGGTCGGCGCCAAGGCCGGACCGAGCGTGGCCACCATCGTCGGATCCGTGAGGATCGCGTCCAAGTGGAACCGCGCCACGCGATCGAGGAGAACCGACCGCCACGCGTCGCTCTCGATCTGGCCGCCGACCCCCAGCGGCACCGGGACCGCACCGGCGGCGTGGGCACCGAAGAACGCTTCGCAGAACGCGGCCCGATCCTCGGTCAGGATTCCGACGTGTCGGCCCGGCTGCACACCCCGTGCGCCCAACGCGGCGCCGACGCGTTCGGCGCGGGCGACGAGGTCGCCGTAGCTCCACTCTGCGCCGGTGTCGAGAAATCGGAAGACCGCTTTGTCGCCGTGTTGCTCGGCACGGACCGAGATGAGCTCCAGGAGATCCGCGATCATCGTCCGGCCGATCGCTCCAGCTCGCCGGCCAATGCCGCGATCAATCCGCCGACGGTCGTGACGTCCGCGAGGGTCTCCTCGGGAAACTCGAGGTCGAGGTGCTCCTCGGCGTCGTAGACCATCTCCATCATCTCGAGCGACGACAGCCCGAGGGTCACGAGGTCCAAGTCGTCGGTGACGAGCGACGGTTCCACACCGAGCGCGCTCGCGAGCCGCGGTATCACCACACCACGGACTTGGTCGGTCGCGCTGCTCACAACCGCACCACCCGAGCGAACGCGCCTACACACTGTTCGACGTCGTCATCGGTGTGCGACGCGGTCGTACTCAACCGCAGAATCGCGTTCCCTCGCGGCACGGCGGGATACACCCCGACGTTCACGTAGATCCCCGCGTCCATCAGCGCACGCCACGCCAATGTTGCCGCCCATTCATCCGCCACGCGCACGCCGACGATCGCGGCGGTGGCACCGGTGACTTCGTATCCCGCGTCGCGCAGACCATCGGCGAGTCGCCGGGCAGTGGAGCGGGCGCGCTCGGCTCGCCAGGGCTCGGTCCGCGCAATGCGAACCGCCGCGAGGGTCGTCGCCACTGCGGCCGGCACGGCGGAGGCGGTGAACACGAGCGGACGCGCGTGGAACCGCAAGTACTCGATGACATCCCGATCGCCGGCGATCACGCCGCCGGCGGAGGCGAGCGACTTGCTGAACGTCCCCATCACCAGATCGGGTGGCGGGTCGACCGAGGCCGAAACCCCTCCGCCGTCCGGGCCGAGCACACCGAGCGAGTGCGCTTCGTCGATCAGAGTGCGGGCGCCGGCGCGACGCGAGATCTCCACGAGCCGGTCGACGTCGGCCGCG
>JANLTQ010000501.1:0-4014 GCA_031363005.1 Acidimicrobiia bacterium
CTCGAGTCGAGTGCACCACTGGGTTCGACGATACGCAGTTCGACGTCGGGGGCGGGCGTGCCGACGGTGGTTGCGATGACCTCATCGTCGTCGCCCATCACCGTGCTGGTGGTGACGCCGGCCTCGGTACTCGTGTACCGAGTGATGACGGGACACCGCAACGACTCCCGCATCCGACGGATCAAGTCCGGCGCGATGGTGGCACCGCCGGTTCCCACGACCCGCAGCGCGGAGCAATCGGTGATCGCGAGGTCCGGGTGGGCGAGGATCATTTCCCATTGCGTCGGCACGCCGGTGCCCATCGTGATGCGTTCATCACGGATGAGCCGCAGAGTCTCGGATGCCGACCACGGTTCCCCGGCGATCACGATCGTGGTGCCGTGCGCGAGTTCGTCCCACATGCGCGTCATGTAGCCCACGTGCGCGAACGGCAGGACGACGAGCCTGCGGTCGCCGGGTTCGGTGAGTTGACCGATGTTGGCGCTGATGGCGCGCATCCGCGCGTGGTCATAGACCGCGCCCTTCGGGATGCCGGTGGTGCCACTCGTCCAGACGATGCACGCGGGATCGGTGGCGCGAATCTCCGGCAACGCTGCGTCATCGAGTGCGGGCGCACCGAATGCTTCCTTCAACTCGTCGACCGGGATCACGTGACCGGTGGGCGCGCCCTCCGGGACGACGGCACCGTCGCCGGCCACGGTGACCGCTGGCGTCGTGCGATCCAGGATGCTGCGCTGCTCGGATTCGCCCAGTCGCCCGTTGATCGCCGAGGTGATGGCACCGGCCCGCAGCGCGCCCAGGTAGCACGCGGCGAACTTGATGGAACTCGGCAGCATCAAACACACGACGTCGCCGGGCTGGGCCCCGCGCTCGAGCAACGTCGCGGCGAAGCCGTCAGCGACGCGATCGAGCCACGCGTAGGTACTGCGCTTCTCGCCGTGGACGTAGGCCTCGCGCTCGGGGTACTCCTGCGCGGCTCGGCGCAGAAGCTCCGCAGTGTGAACGGGTTCGGGCACGGAGCTCAGTTGCGCAGCTTGCTCAGCAAGCGGAGGATCTCGAGGTAGAGCCACACCATCGTGACGGTCAGGCCGAACGCGCCGTACCACTCCATCTGCTTTGGAGCGTTGGCGAAGCTCAGTTGGCGGATCATCTCGAAGTCGAGGAAGAGGTTGAGCGCGGCCACCACGCAGATCACGACGCTCACACCGATGCCGAGTGGGCTCGGAGAGTTCCAGAACGTGATGTCGGCGCCCACCAGGTTGAGCACGAAACCGGCGAGGTACATGACCATGATTCCCGCGGTCGCGGCGATGACCACGAACGTGAATTTCTTCGTGACCTTGACGATCCCGGAGGAGAAGAGGAACAGGCAGATGAGGAACACCGCCGCGGTCGCCAGGACGGCTTCGAGCGCGATGCCGCTCCACTGGGAGTCGTAGATCTTGGAGATGGCGCCGAGGAAGACTCCTTCGGCGACGGCGTAGAGCGGCGCGGTCACCGGCGCGAACTTCGGCTTGAAGATGGTGACCATCGCGAGGCCCAGGCCGACGAAGAGCGCGATCCAGATCCAGCCGGGGAATCGCGGGGTGCCGAAGGTCGGGACTTTCGTCTGATTCCACGCGACGCCACCCGCAACCACGACGATCGCCCACAGTATGAGCGTCTTGGCAAAGGTGCCGCCGGCCGTCATCGTGCGGACCGCGGGCCCGGGCGTCTGGCTTGCGCCCGACGCATCGGTCTGTGTGGCGCCGGCGGATTGCGCCGCGAGCGCCCAGCCGGGTTCGAACTCCTCGGCGGCTGCGCCGATGCGTTGGGGGGTCAGTACGGGGTTGGCCATGTCACGCTCCGTCGACGTTGGATCGGTTCGAACGGTAGTGGAGGATCGGTCCCCGCCGGTCGTCGCGTGAAATCTGACGAGGCGTTAGATTTCGCCGCTGTCGTTCGACGAACCAGGGGAGTATCGGTAATGGCGCGTTTCACGGACCGAGTCGCGATCGTGACCGGAGGGGGCTCGGGTTTGGGGCGCGCCACGGCGAAGTTGTTCGCCGACGAGGGCGCCAAAGTGGCGGTGCTCGACCTCATGCAGGACACCGCCGAAGCTGCCGCCGCGGACATCACCGAGGCGGGCGGGACTGCGAAGGCGTACGCGGTCGACGTCAGTGACGCGGCATCGGTGCAGGCGGCCGTCGACGCGATCGCGAGTGATCTCGGTCGGCCGCAGATTCTGGTGAACTCGGCCGGTATCGGAGGCTTTGCGAAGAGTGAGGAGGAGTCGCCGGATCGGTGGGCATCCATCATCGGCGTCAACCTCACCGGTACCTTCCTCATGTGCCGATTCACACTTCCGTACTTGCTCGACGGTGGCGGAACGATCGTCAACATCGCATCGAACGCGGGCCTGATGGGCCAGCCGTATTCGGCGGCGTACTGCGCGTCGAAGGGCGGGGTCGTCAACCTCACGCGTGCACTGGCGGTGGAGTACGTCGACGCGGGAGTGCGCGTGAACTGCGTGGCGCCGGGTGGGATGCGCACGCCGTTGACCAAGGGCTTCCGCTTGCCGGAAGACGCGGACTTCGACGTGTTGCGACCGGTCATGAGCCGAATCGGTGTCTCGGAACCCGAGGAGGTCGCTGAGTGCATCGCTTACGTCGCTTCCGACACGGCGAGATACATGATCGGATCGATCATCTCGATCGACGGGGGGCTGGTGACATACGGGGGCGGATTCCCGAAACCGAAGACTTCACCGACGAGCCCCGCGTCGGCCGGTTGAAACGATGGCGCAACGACTGATCGGCTTCACCTCGCTCTGGGATCTCATCGAACGGCGGGCCGCTGACACCCCGGACGCCCGATTCGTCATCGACGAGAACGGTCGCACGCTGACCTTTGCCGAATATCGCGACGCGTGTGTGCCGGTTGCGGCCTCGTTGCACGAAGGTGGCATCGGCGAGGGTGATGTGGTGTCGTGGCAGCTCCCCACGTGGATCGAGGCGATGGTCCTCGTCGGTGGTCTGGCGCGCCTCGGTGCGGTGCAGAATCCGATCCTGCCGATCTACCGCGAACGTGAAGTCGGCTTCGTGGTGCGCCAGGCCGGTGCCAAGCTGCTCGTCGTTCCCGGCGAGTGGCGGGCCTTCAACTTCACGGCCATGGCCGAGGGAATCGCAGCAGAGGTCGACGGGCTCGAAGTGCTCACGCTCAATCGGGGTGACTCACTGAGTGGCGATGTCTCCGCGTTGCCGCCGGCGCCAGCTGGTGGGGAGGCGTTCGAGCCGGGTGTGCGCCACGACGGGCCGCTGCGCTGGCTCTTCTACACGTCGGGCACGACGGCCGATCCAAAAGGTGCACGCCATACCGACAACACGGTGGCCGCCTCGGGCTACGCCATGGTCGATTCGTTCGACCTCGTCCCTGAAGATCGCAACGGCTTGGTCTTCCCGTTCACGCACATCGGTGGAATCGGATGGTTGTTCTCCGGACTGATGTCGGGGTGTTCGCACGTGATCGTCGAAGGGTTCATCCCCGACCAGACCATCCCGGTGCTCGAACGCGAGCGCGTGACCATCGCCGGAGCGGGCACCGCTTTCCACTTGGCGTACCTGACGGCGCAACGCGCCACACCGGACCGCAAGCTGTTTCCCGAGACACGGGTGTTCGTCGGCGGCGGCGCGGCCAAGCCTCCGCAACTCCACTACGAAGTGAAGGACGAACTCGGCGGCATCGGTATCTCGTCGGGCTACGGCCTGACCGAGTGTCCGATTGTTTCGATCGCGTACGTCGACGCCACGGACGAGCAGCTTGCGAACACGGAAGGCCGGCTCGGACTTGGTGTCGACGTCAAGGTCGTTGCGCTCGACGGCACGATTGCGGCCCGCGGCGAGGAAGGTGAGCTGCGAGTCAAGGGGCCGAACCTCTGCCTCGGCTACACCGATCCCGAACTGGACGTCGATGGCTTCGACGAGGACGGCTATTTCCGGAGCGGCGATCTCGGCATCGTGCGCGAGGACGACCACG
>JANLTQ010000525.1:0-11284 GCA_031363005.1 Acidimicrobiia bacterium
CGTGTTGCACGATGCCCGACCCCGACAGGATCGTCAAATCTCGCCGCCGGCGAGGTGGGAGAATCGCTCGCAATGATCCGAACGACCCGCCCGTGCGTGCGAACATCGAGATGATCGATCTCCTGGCGCTCCCGAAGGCCGAGCTCCATCTCCACATCGAGGGCACGCTCGAGCCCGAGCTGATGTTTGCGCTCGCCGAGCGTCACCGCATGGACCTCCCGTACGCGGATGTGGACGCAGCCCGGCGGGCGTACGTCTTCGACGACCTCCAGTCCTTTCTCGACCTCTACTACGCGGGGTGCTCGGTTCTACGTGACGCCGAAGACTTCTACGACCTCACGCGTGCGTATCTCGATCGAGCCTCCGCCGACGGCGTGCGCCACACCGAGATCTTCTTCGACCCCCAGACCCACACCGACCGTGGCGTCCCGATCGCGGCAGTGATGGACGGGCTCACGAACGGTCTCGCCGACGGCGGCCAGGCGCACGGCATGACTTCGCTCCTCATCATGTGTTTTCTTCGCCATCTGAGCGCCGACGCGGCCATGGCCACACTCGAGGCGAGCCTGCCGTTTCGGGATTCGATCATCGCCGTCGGCCTCGACTCGTCCGAGGCCGGCCATCCGCCGTCGAAGTTCGCGGCGGTGTTCGACCGAGCCCGCGCCGAAGGGTTCCTCACCGTCGCCCACGCCGGCGAGGAAGGTCCGCCGGAGTACATCCGCGAAGCCGTCGACCAACTCGGCGTTACGCGCATCGATCACGGCGTCCGGATCTTGGAAGACCCGGACCTGGTGGCGCGGTTCGTCGAGGAGCAGATCCCCCTCACGGTGTGCCCACTGTCGAACGTGAAACTGCGGGTGGTTCCGACACTGACGGACCATCCCCTCAAGCGGATGCTCGAAGCCGGACTGGCAGTCACGATCAACTCGGACGACCCTGCCTACTTCGGCGGCTACATCGCCGAGAACTACGCGGCCAGTGTCGCTGCCCTGGACCTCTCCGACGATCAAGTGCTGACCCTCGCCCGGAACTCCGTGGTCGCGTCATTCCTCGGTGCCGGCGACCAACGACGCCATCTCGCCGCCATCGACGAGTTCGACGCGTCGTAGTCTCGGGCGCTCATGACATCCACGAGGCCGGTTCCGACGCACGGACCCATCACAGAGCGGCCGGTCCGGTTGTTCGCACTGGTCGGCGGGGCAACGCTGCTGACGTCGATCAACTTCTCGTTGATGTTCATCGCGTACGGGCACATTGCACAGACCTTCCACGCCGATGCCACCACCGTGTCCTGGGCGCTGACCGGCTTCTCCATCACGGCCGCGGCCTTGCTGGTGCCGGCAGGCTGGATGGCCGATCGATTCGGGCGAGAGCGCATCTTCGCGAGCGGAATCGGCTTCTTCACGGTGGGGTCGGGGATCGTGGCGTGGTCGCCGTCGATCGGCGTATTGATCTTCGGCCGCGTCATTCAGGCCGTGGGGCTCGTGTTCGAGACCAGCTCGTCGCTGCCGATCCTGCTGGACGTATTCCCCGTTTCGCAGCGGGCGACGATCGTCGGGAGTCTGGGCGCCACCGGGGGAGTGGCCGCCGCGCTCGGACCGGTCGTGGGCGGCGCGCTCGTGGACGCGTACGGCTGGCGGACCACCTTCGCACTCAACGTGCCGATCGGCGCGCTGCTCGGCGTCTTCGTCCTGACCCGCTTGCCGATGTCGCCGCCCCGTCGGGGCGCGCCACCGCCCGACCTCTTCGGCGTCGGGGCCTTAGCGCTCGGCATGGGTTCGCTCGTGCTCGCGATCACCCACGTGAGCGTGTGGGGCCTGACCGACGCACGGACCCTGTTGGCCGGGATTGCCGCGCTCGCGCTGATCTCGGCCGTGGTGGCGCGATCCCGAACGCATCCCGATCCGGTGCTCTACCTCCCGTTGTTTCAGGACCGCTCGTACCGGCGGGGCGTGGTGCTCAACGTGGTGGTCGCCGGAACGTTCGCCGGAACGTTCTTCGCCTTCATCCGGCTGCTCACCGACGGGTGGGGGTTGTCCACCTTCCACGCCGGGCTGGCGGTGGCGGTCGTGCCGCTCTTCGGCGGACCGTTGTCGTTCGTCGCGGGACGGCTGGCCGATCGGTACGGACCCCGCCGGGTGATCGTGCCGGGGTCATTGATCATTGCGCTCGCCGGACTGATTTTCTCGGTGTTCGTTACCGAGCACGAGAACGTGCTGGGTCTGTTTCTCCCGATCGGAGTGCTCTACGGCATCGGCGTGGGGTTCGCACACGCGGCGTGTAACTCCGCCGCGCTGCGAACCGTGAGCAACGATCGATTGGGGATCGGTGGCGCCATGTCCCGGATGGGAATGGACATGGGCGGCATCATCTCGGTCGCAGTGGCCGTCGCATTGGTGTCGTCCGCCGCGCATCCCGTCGCCGGGGTACGGGTCGTCACCATCGGGTTGAGCATCGTGTGCCTCATCGGCGCCGCGCTCGCGCTCCGACTCGACGTCGGGCTCCCACCTCAGGCCGGGAGCGCGCTCGTCGCGGAAGTCTGATCCGGAACCGACGCAATCGGCTCGGCGCGAACGAAGTGTGGCGTGACGTACGGCGAGGTCATCGCGCGCAGAAGCGCGGGATAGTTCAGGCCGAAACGCACTTCCGACCCGATCGGCGGCAACGCCATCTCGGTGTCCAAGACCAGGTGGTCACTACTCGCACCGAGAACCTCGTAGCCGTCGGGCGCGCTCAGCCCGGTGTGATCGGTGTCTTGCCGACCGATCGCAACGATGACTCGGCCCCGCACGCCGCGATCCGCCGGCTTCGGTCGTTCCCCGAACGCGTTCTGGGTGATGTCTCCCCACGGACGGCTCGGCTTCCGCTTGGCTTCGATGACCTCGGCGACGAGCGTGAACGCATCGCGGTGCAACCCGGGAACGGCTCGACGGTGCAACGTCTCGCGCCCGAGGAGGATCGCCTCACCCAGGCGCAGTTCGTTGACCCGCCCGACGTCGGACGCATTGAGCGCCCACGTGAGGTTGGCCGAGTTGCCACCCGAGACGACGTCCAGCGTGACGCCGAGCGAGTACTCGAGTCCGGCTGCGAGCGCGGAGAGTTCGGTCATGTTCCGAACGCTCGGCGCCACGCCGCTCTGACAGGCGAGGTTGGCGCCGATTCCCAGGAGTCGCACGCCGGTCTGTCCGAGTACGTGACGGGCCGCGGCCTCGAGATCATGAGGCAGGATGCCTTCCCGAAGATCGCCGAGTTCGACCATCAACACGACACCGTGGACGCGCCCCTGCGTACGCGCCGCTGCGGCCAACGCGGTGACGACTTCCATCTCACTGTTCAGACTCGCGTCGGCGCTGGCCACAACCCGGGCGCATTGGCTCAGCATCGGCGACCGGATCAGCGTCATCGGCGCAGTGATCCCGGCCGCGCGCATCGCTTCGATGTTCTCGATGCGGGAATCAGCCAGGGAACTCGCACCCCCCTCGACCAGTGCGCGGGCGAGTTGCGGCACGCCCATCATCGCCTTGGTGACTCCGCTCACCCGGATACCGCGACGCCCGAGTCGATCCACGAGCACCTGGGTGTTGTCGCGTAGGTATCCGAGATTGATCTCCAGACGCGGCGCGCTCACGGTGACGAGGTGGCGGCGTTGGCGGCAAGTTCGGGGAACGCGGCCACCACCATCTCCACCAGTCGGTCCGTGGGGCGGGTGAGTGCATCGGTGGCCGGGATGCCGAGTTCCAACTCGTACAGCGTGATCGCCGCGGTGACTTCGGCGTCGGTCATGCGTTCATGGTTGATCGTCAGGCCGATGACCTTGGTTGCCGCGAACGTCTCGATCAGGTTGATCTCGCTGGCCGGAGTGGGCATCGCGACGTCGGGGAAGTCGCCGAGCACTCTGCGAGCCGGCGCGTGCTGCAGGATGACCGCCTGCGGTTGACTCCCACGCAAGATGAAGCTCGACGTGAGGTACGCGGGGTGGCTGAGTGCACCTTGACCCTCAACGATGATCACATCCGGGTGTTCACCCTCGAAGGCTTCGACCACCGCGGTTTCCATCTCACCGGACGCAAACTGGCACGGAATCGCGTCGATAGCGACGCCGTACCGCGCGCCCTGGATCAGCCCGGTCTGGCCGGTGCCGACGAGGACGGCCTTGATGCCGCGTTCGTTGAGTGCGCGGGTCAAAACGGTGGCGGTCGTGCGCTTGCCGATGGCGCCGTCGGTACCGAGGACCGCGATCCGAGGGCACGTCACCGACGCGATCCGGCCGCTGAACATGCGCAGATCCTTCTTCGCGCGGGGACGACGGATATCGAGGATGGTCACGCCGGTCCGGCTCGCGGCCGCGACGAACTCGGGATCGTCGTTGAGAAACTCGTGGAGTCCGTTGACGACGTTCATGCCTCGCGAAATCGCGTCGAGTACCACGCTTCGCTCGACGGCGGAGAGGACGCCGGATGACGGTGCCATTCCGAAGATGAAGACGGTCGCAGTGTTGGCGCCGACCGCAAGTGCTGCGTCGAGGTCCTCACAGATCGGAATCCCGTTGGGTTCCTCGCCCAGCACCGCACCGGCGTCGAGCCCCGATTGCGTGCTGTCGATCACTGCGGCAATCCGGTACCGCTCGGAGTACCGCACGAGACCATTGGCGGTCTTGCCGTCCATGGCGCCGAAGTTCGCTTCGCAGTAGACGACTGCGATCTCTTGGATCCCGGAGTCGGCCGCCGGCGGCGAGGCCGGCGTCGGTCTCGGCGTCGGCGTCGGGCTCACCACAGGCATGGCAGAAGAAACAACACGGGAAAAAGTCATAGCAACGCGCTCCTCGAGTGGGCTCAGAGGAGGCGACCGAATGACCCCGATCGTGAATCGGGTCAGGAGAGGTCCCCGCTAAGTCAGGTGAAGTCCTGACCGTACCGCAGTTTTTCGGGAACCAACCCTCGGGGCGGCGGTTTGTGACGGTATTGGTAAGCATTCTGGCGCTTCAAATCCAGTCGTGGCGCCTGAACTGCACCCAGAGGACGCCAACCAGGATGACCATCACCCCGACCGATGTCTCGAACCCCCATTCCCGTGCGAAACCGGGGTAGGGGACATTCATCCCGTAGTAGCCGGTCACCAGCGTCGGCACGGCGATGATGGCCGCCCAGCTCGTCACGTTCTTCATGACCTGGTTCTGACGGAAGTCACGCAGACTGAGGTTGGTCTCGACGATGGTGGCGACGAGATCGCGCAGCGCATCAGTTGATTCGGACACACGCAGGATGTGGTCGTACACGTCTTGGTAATAGGGATAGAGCTCGGGACCGACGGTGTCGTGTTCGCGGCGCATCAAACCGCTGACGGCTTCGCGCATCGGGACCACCAGCCGGTGAAACTTGACGAGGGCTCGGAGCATCTCGAACCACTCTCGTTGACGGTTCGGATCGAGCGGCTCGTCGGCGAAGAGGCCTTCACTCACAGTGTCGTAGTAGTCGTCGAACTCTTGGGTGCCGTCGAAGTAGCCGTCGATGACAAGATCGAGCAGGCCGTAGAGCAGGAACCCCGTGCCGTGCTTCAACAGATCCGGGGAGCGGTTCCACCGCTGGCAGACCTTCTCCATGGTGAACCCCTCGTCCTTGCGCACGGTGATGAACCAGCGCGGACCCACGAAGGCGTCGATCTCGGTGGCGCGGAGTTCGCCGGCTTCCGCATCGACGGCCACTGCGTGACACGAGAGGAACAGGTGGCTGTCGTAGTAGTCGATCTTCGGGCGTTGGTGTTCGCTCAGCGCGTCTTCGACCGCGAGCTCGTGCAGGCCCAGTTCCTCGGCGAGTTCGTTGAGCTGGGCTTGGTCCGGCTCGCACAAGTCGACCCAGATCATCACGTCAGGGTCCTCGAGATGTTCCGAGACCTCGCTGACGGGGAAGTCCTGGTCCACCTGGACGCCGTCCTTCCACGACCGCGTCTGTGCGTGCCCCATGTGCGTTGCCTCCCATGCCGTCGACACCGGCGGCGATCGACCGGTCCGAGTCTTATCGGTGGTGGCGACGACTTCGCGGACTCTGGGCCGGTATCGAACCGGCTAGCTGATGAGTTCGAGCGCCTGTTGGAAGAGGTACACGGTCATGAAGTGGAGATTGTTGCCGACCTCGACCGGAGCGAGACCGGCGAACGCGCGGGCGTGGGTTCCTTCCAAAATCAGACCGAGGCGATAACACGCGAGCACCCGGTACCAGGTGAGGTCGGTGAGATCACGCTCGGTGCGGTGTGCGTAGTAGTCGATCAACTCCTCGGGCTCAGGCAGCCCCGGCGCGTTCACACCGATAGGCGTTAGGTTGCCGTCCCGCATTGGCCAGGTGGCGAGAAGGTGCCCGAGGTCGAGCAGCGAGTCGCCGATCGTGGCGAGTTCCCAGTCCACGATCGCGGCGAGCGCGCCCGCATCACGTCGGATCAAGACGTTGGCGAAGTGGTAGTCGCCGTGCATCAAACCGATCTGCACACCCGCGGGGCGATGGGTGTCGAGCCACGTGCCGACGTCGTCAACGCCGGGGATGTCCGGGCCGGGATAGCCGTCGAGCTCGGAGTAGCTCTGGAGCTGCGACCGCCATCGTCCCACTTGACGTTCGGCCCACCCGTCGAACTTTCCGAGATCGGCGATGCCGCGAGCATCCGGATCGACGGTCGCGAGTGCGAGGAGGCCGTCGGCCATCCCGAATCCCATCGCGCGTTGCATCGCCAGATCGGAGGCGTGGGGTTCGGGAAGTTCGAGGGTCGCATTGAACCCTTCGACGGGCTCCATGAGGTAGAAGGTGGCGCCGAGCGTCTCAGTCTCGTCGCACGCGGCGATCAGCGCCGGATGGGGAACCTCGGTGCCGGCGAGCGCGGCGAGCACGCGTGCTTCGCGCCGCATCGCTTCGTCGCTGTTCTTGCGTTTATGCGGCGGTGGCCGGCGGAACACGAACTCGCGTCCGCCGCGGGTGAAGCGAAGCAGGACGTTCTGGGTTCCACCGGCGATCGGCACAACGTCGAGGAGTGGTCCGGATTCGAGTTGGCGGTCGTCCATCCACGCGGCGAGCGCGTCGAGGTCGACGAGTTCGGCACCGTCGGTCATCGCCGGGCTCAGTCGAGCGCGGTGTACCGGACGCCGGTCAGCTCTTCCGACACGGTCCAGAGTCGGCGCGCGGTCTCGAGGTCCTTCGACCGTTTGGTGGAGTCCACCCGCTTCGCGTACCCGCGTTGTTCACCGAGCCCGTCGGGTCCGTAGTACTCGCCGCCGGTGGCAGCCGGGTCGACCGCGGCGCGCATCGTGGGCAACGCGCCCATCGCGGCCGGTTGCATGACCTGGTTGATCAACGGATGCAGGACGTGCGCCGCGGTATTGACGATCCCACCCGGGTTCTCGTTGCCGAGGTTCGTACGGGCGCCACCGGGATGCGCGGCGGTGGCGATGGTGGAGGATCCGGCGGCGGCGAGCTTGCGCTGGAGTTCGTACGTGAAGAGCAGGTTCGCCAGCTTGCTCTGGAAGTACGCCCGCCACGGCCCATAGTTCTTCTCGAGCTGCAGATCGTCGAAATGGATCTTGCCGGGCCGGTGACCGGTGCTGCTGACCGCCACGACGCGCGAGCCCGAGGTTGCGAGCAGTCGTTCGAGCAGGTGGCCCGTCAGGGCGAAGGGTGCGAGGTGGTTGACGCCGAACTGCATCTCGAACCCTTGGGCAGTGCGTTGGTGCGGCAACGCCATCAACCCGGCGTTGTTCACCAACACGTCGAGCCGATTGTGATCGGACAGAAACTGCTTCGCCGCGCTCGCCACCGAATCCAGGTCGCCGAGATCCACTTCCAGCACTTCGACCGAGGGATCCGCGGCGGACGCTCGGATGTCCGCGATCGCGGCGTCCGCTTTCGTCCGGTTCCGACACGCGAGCACGACGTGCGCGCCGTGCTGCGCAAATGCACGCGCGGCTTCGTACCCGATCCCACTGTTGGCACCCGTGACCATGATCACGCGGTCGCTCAGGTCCGGGACGTTTGCTTCACTCCAACGTTCAGCCATACTTCGGACCCTACGACACCCGGCTCGGATTCGCGTCTGCGCACCGGCCACGCTCGGAATATCTCAGGCTGCTTCCGGTTTGTAGCCGGGTCCTTGGTTCCCGCCCCGATGAAAGGTCGACCCAGATGCCGGCGCAGTACGACGTGGAGTTCTTCTGGGATCCCGTGTGCCCGTGGGCGTGGATGACCTCTCGTTGGGTCGCCGAAGTCGCTCGGCAGCGCGATCTCACCGTCGACTGGCGCTTCATCAGCCTCTGGCTCGTGAACTCGAAGAAGAACTACGACGAGGACTTCCCGCCGCGATACATCGCGGGCCACGGGTCGGGACTGAAGCTCCTCCGCGTGGCCGCGGCAATGCGCGCCGACGGCCAACGCGACGAACTCGGTGCGCTCTACACCCAGTTCGGCGGCGATATTCACGTCCGGCGCCTCCGCAACGAGATTACCGATCAGTACGAGGCCGGATTCCCGGACTACCTGCGCTCGGCCGGCGTCGCCGAGCAGTACATCGGTGCCGCGAACAAGGATCAGTGGGACGCCGATATTCAGACGGATACGAACGAAGCCTTGTCCCGGACCGGCGACGACGTCGGGACGCCGATCATCAGCTTCACGAAGGACGGCGAGATGCAGTCCTTCTTCGGGCCCGTCATCAGCAGCGTGCCTCGCGGTGAGGATGCGCTCCGACTCTGGGACGCGTTGTGGGAAGTCGTCACGTTCCCCGGTTTCGCAGAAGTGAAGCGATCCCTGCGCGAACGTCCGAACCTCGCCGATTCACTGGGCTGACTCTCGTTCCGCTGAACGCCGGTTCGTCAGGCGCCCGGTCGCGCCGTCTCACCGACACTCAGGTACTTGGCGAGGAACGCGACACTGCCACGGAACTCTTCGGCCGGCACCTGGACGTGGCCGCCCGGGTGCGCGTGGAGGCGCTTGTCGGTGCTGGCGAACTCGGTGAACAACTCGAACGCGCGGTCACGGGCGAACAACTCGTCGTCCCATTGCACGAGGAAGAGCAGCGGACACGTGACCGCGGCTGCGTCGGCGCGGAGACGTTCTTTGCTCGGCCCGGTGAGACCCATGAGACCGAGGACCGCGACCGAGATGCGCGGTTCCGCTGCCACCACCGGAAGGCCGAGGATCGTTCCCATCGACAGTCCCCACCAGCCGACCGGTCCGGTGCCGAGCACCTCCGGCGCTTGGAGCGCGTCGAGGGTCGCGCGCCAGTCGGCGACCATCGCGTCGGTCATGGTCGGCTCGTCACGCCACACGCGCGAGAACTCGACCATCTCGGCCGTGCCGTCACCAGGTCCGCCGGCGCGCCGATCACCGTGCACGGGACCGTCGATCGCCGCAGCCGCACAGCCATGGTGGCGGACGAGCTGGCGAGCAACGGCCAGCAGGTAGTCCTGACGTTTGTGGCCCGACCCGCCGTGGCCCAACAGGACGAGTGGCGTGTCCGTCGTCAGGTCCTCGGGCTCCCAGAGAACGCCGGGAATCGTGCGTCCCGCGCGCTCGAGGTCGAACCGACGCTCGGTCACGCCGCGCGCCGTTGCGGCGGCGCCGATCCATTCGAGGCTCATGCGAGGAGCTTCGATCGAAAGAAGTCCAGAACCTGATCGAGCGCGACGCGGGTCGGCTCGCCCGGCTCGTCGATCAAGTCCCCAGTGAGGACCGAGTGGTGCTTGGCCATCGGACTGTCCGGATGACCGTCGGCCTGGGTGAGTTCGACCGCCACGAAACCGTCGCCGAGCCGCTCGTGCAAGAACGCGAAGCGCTCCTTCGGAACGAACGGATCGCCCTCGAAGCGAAGTCCGAGCACGTGCAGACCCTCGTTCGCGCAGCGGCCGCGCACGACCTCGATGTCCGCATCGCTCGCGTCGATCGAATGCTTCCGAGACTTCGTAATGCCGATCGGGTTCGACGGTTGGGAAAGCACGGGGGCGATCACGAGTGGATCGACCGCCATCGCGAGCGCGAACCCGCCGGTGAAGCACATGCCCACCGCACCCACGCCCGGACCACCGGCCCGGTCGTGTTCTTGATGCGCGAGCGCACGCAGCCAGGTGACGATCGGGGACGCCTTCCCCAACGCGAACGCCGTGAACTCTCGACTGATGCAGATACTCGTGAAGGTGCTCACCACGTAACCGGCTTGGGAGAGCTTGGATCCGGCCTCCGGATCCCGACCGGCTTGGCCGAACAGGTCCGGGAGCACCGCCGTGCAACCGAGCGCGACGATTCGATCGCCGAACCCGACGACGAGTGGCGACATGCCCGGCATCTCGGTCATCACGAGCACCGGGGGTCCGGTGCCCTTGCGGTAGACGTCGTGGGTCATGCCGTCGGAACTGAAGCTGACCTTCTCGTAGGTCGAGAGATCACCTTCGGGAGCGCGGGCGCGAGGGTCGGCCATCAGGTTCCTTGAGGGAGAGTGGGACGGGACCGGGCGGAGTCTCGCGGATCAGCGCGTGGGCGCGCTCGGAGGGGCCCACACCGGCTCACGCTTCTCGGCAAACGCGGCCGGGCCCTCCGTCTGATCGGGGTGGCCCCACATGCCGACGAGTTCCTGGGCACCCGCCCGACACGCATCGGTGAGCCCGAGCTCGAGCGCACCCCACAGCGCCCGCTTCGTGGCCGCCATGGCGGCGGGGGAGTTGCGGGCGATCGTCTCGGCGAGGGCTTGGGCATGCGGGCGAAGCGCGTCCTGGCTGACTACCACCTCGGAGAGGATCCCGAGCTCGTAGGCGCGGCCGGCGTCGATGCGTTCGTACCGACCCATCAGCGCCATCCGCATGATGGCTTCGGTCGGCGACGTCATCGCCAGCGCAATCGTCTCGAAGGCACTGACCTGACCGATCGAGACGTGCGGATCGAGGAACGTCGCCCCGGGCGCGGCGATGACGATGTCGGCGTCGGAGACGAAGTGGAGCCCACCCCCGGCGCACACGCCGTTGACCGCCGCGATCACCGGTTTCCACACCTGGTTGTGCCAGGCCGTGAGCTTGAGGGTCGCATCACGGGTGCGGCGTGATTGTTGTTTGAGGGCATCTCGATCGCGTGCCAGTTGGCGGACGTCGAGGCCGGTCTGGAACGCCGAGCCGTTGCCGGTGTTCACGATGACCCGGACCTCGGGATCGGCATCGAGCTCGAGCCAGGCGCGTTCGAGTTCGGCGAGCATGGTGGCGTCCATGGCGTTCGCCGCGTCCGGACGGTCGAAGATCAGCCAGCCGACGGGTCCCTCGCGATGCACGTCG
>JANLTQ010000533.1:0-8738 GCA_031363005.1 Acidimicrobiia bacterium
CCGAGCAGGGTCGCGACGCGTGCCGCGGTCGATGCGAGGTGGAAGCGCGCGAGGAAGAAGTTCCTGAGTCGTTCGAGCATCCGGAAACGGTACCGGTCGGTTCGTGACGGTTTGGAAGGGAAGATGTGAAGATTCTCAGCCGGTGGCCGGACGGCCCGACGACGTGAGCTCGGCCGGGAGTCGCTTTGGTCCGTGCGCCCAGAACACCGGCACCGGCTCGCGCTCGTAGCCGTCGACGAGACGCGCGCTCGCGACGCGTTCGCAGAACACTTCGAGTGCGACCCGGCCCTCCAGGCGCGCGAGTTGGGCGCCGGGACACACGTGCGGCCCACCGCCGAAACCGAGATGGTCCTTCGGCCGGTTTCGGTCCAACCGAAACTCGTCGGGCGCGTCGTACATCGAGGGATCGCGATTCGCGGCCGCGAGACCGAACGCGACTTTGGCCCCGACGGGAATTGGCGTGTCGTCCACCTCGACCGCGCTGATGCAATCGCGGATCAGCACATGAATGGGCGGGTCGTGCCGGAGGGACTCTTCGACGCCGATGGTGAGCAGATCGGGGTCGGCTTTGAAATCGGCGAAGAGCGTGGGATCGAGACAGACAGTTTCGAGCAGATTTCCGATGAGGTGGCGGGTGGTCTCGTTGCCGGACATCAGCAGGAACGCGAGTTGCGTGCGCATCTCGAGCGGTGTGAGCCGGATCCCATCGACCTCGGTGGTGAGCAATCTCGTCACGAAATCGTCGGGCGGATCGGCCATCTCCGCGCGCTCGGCGATCATGGCGTCCAGGTAGTCGGTGAAGTCGGGAGCGACGCCGGCGAGGCCCTCGTTGTCCACGCCGTCGATCCGCCGGTTCTTGGTGGCATAGGCGGACTGCACGACGAGATCGGACCACTCGGCGAAGCGCGCGTGATCCGCCGGATCGACACCGAGCAGGTGCGCGATCACCGTGGCCGGGATCGGCGTGACGTACTCCGCCACGAGGTCGCCACCGCCGCGTGCGAGCACGCCGTCGAGCAACGTGTGGCACAACTCCCGGACGAACGGTTCGACGCGCCCGAGGCGATGCTGGGCGATCGCGGAGTTGATTATGCGGCGGATCTCGCTGTGGCGCGGTTCGGGAATCTCACTGATGAGCTGTTCCTCCGGCGGCACCACCACCCCCAGCTCTCGAAAGCTCGCCTGGAAGGATCCGATGTTCTTCGTCGCCGCGAGCACGTCGTCGTAGCGGGAAAGGAAGTAGGCGCCGGAGGTGGTCTGGGAGACCGGGCACGTCGCGCGCAGTTCGGCCAACGCCGCGAAGGGAACTCCGTCGGTCGTGTCGAGCGGATCTGTCGTCACGGCGGCATGCTGGCACGATTGGCCGTATCGCCGCGTCGAGAGGTAGGGAGTCGTCATGGAACGTACGGTCTTCGAGGACGAACACGAGGCGCTGCGCGCGAGTTTCCGGAGCTGGTTGGACAAAGAGGTGGTGCCGAACCACCTCGAGTGGGAGGCCGCCGGCATCGTTCCGCACGACCTGTTCGCGGCGGCCGGGCGGCTCGGGTTCCTCGGCATGGCGATCCCCGAAGAGTTTGGCGGCGGGGGAGTCGACGACTTTCGGTACAACCTGGTGATCGACGAGGAGATTCAGGCCGCCGGGGTCGGCGGCGCGGGTCTCGGCATGAGCCTGCACAACGACATCTGTCTTCCGTACTTCCTCGCGTACTGCACCGACGAGCAACGAGCGCGTTGGTTGCCCGGGATCGCGAGTGGCGAACTCGTCACCGCGGTCGCGATGACCGAGCCGGGCATCGGGTCCGATCTCGCGTCCATGACGACGACCGCGATCCGAGACGGCGATCACTACGTGGTCAACGGTTCGAAGACGTTCATCACCAACGGCATCAACGCCGATCTTGTGATCACCGCGGTGAAGACCGACCCGACCCAGAAACATCGCGGTATCTCGCTGCTCATCCTGGAGCGCGGGATGGAGGGATTCGAACGGGGCCGCAACCTGGAGAAGCTCGGGCTGCATTCCCAAGACACCGCGGAGCTGTTCTTCACCGACGTGTCGGTGCCGGTCGACAACCTCCTCGGGACCGAGGGAAACGGTTTCATCCAGCTGGTCCACAACCTGCCCCAAGAACGGTTGTCGATCGCAGTTGCGGGAGTCGCCGCCGCGAAGGCTGCGCTCGGTTGGACGTTGGAGTACGTCAAGGAGCGGACCGCGTTCGGCCAATCGGTCGGGTCGTTCCAGAACAGCCGCTTCGTACTTGCCGAACTCGCCACGGAGGTGGAGGTCGCGCAGGTCTTCGTCGACCGTTGCGTGGTCGCGCTCAACGACGGTGTTCTGACCGCCGAGGAAGCGGCGATGGCGAAGTGGTGGTGCACCGAGCTGCAAAAGCGTGCGGTGGACCGGTGCTTGCAACTCCACGGTGGCTACGGCTACATGCTCGAGTACCCGATCGCACGCGCGTACGCCGACGCTCGCATCACGACGATCTACGGCGGCACCACCGAGATCATGAAGGAGATCATCGGCCGATCACTCGGTCTGTAAGGAGCGGAGACCGAGGAACGCCGCTTAGCCCGGTCGGACCGCGCCGCTCAGTCCGGTACCAAGGGGCTGGAGCTTGACGTAACTCCCGGTGTGGGTGGCGGCGATCTGCATCCCGCCGCCGATGTACAGCGCCACGTGATCCACGCCACCGCGCCCCTTGAAGACAAGGTCACCGGGTTGGAGATCCGAGAGCGACACGTGCGGGAACTGGTTGAACTGCGAGCCCGAGAAGTGATCCATCGAGACGCCGGCTTGGCGCCACGCCATCATCGTTAAGCCCGAACAGTCGAACGTTCCGGGGCCAGCGGTCGCGAAGACGTACGGCTTGCCAATCTGGGCTCGGGCGTACGCGATCACGGCCGACACGCCACCCGATGTGGGGATGTTCGGGAAGTTACCGCCGACGGTTCCGGGATCGACCGCGCTGGGCGCTCGGCCTCGGGTCGCCGGTGCCGCCGGGCGCGGTGCGGTGCGAGCCAAGGCCGCTCGGCGCGCCGCTTCGTCGCGTGCGCGCTGCTCCTCGGCCATCAGGGTGGCCAGCTCGCCTTTGACCTTGCCCAACAGCCGCTGCTGTTGCGCGTTCGCAGCTTCGATATCGGCGCGCGCCTGGCGGGCGGCATCGCGTTGGCGGGCGGCATCGTCCTGCTGACGTTGCGCGCTGCGCTTCTCGACTCGGAGCTGATCCTTCGCGCGTTCGAGTTCCCCGACGATCGTCGTGTCGCGGTCCGAGGCTGCGCTCGCGTATCTCGATCGGGATGCGAGCTCGCGGACGTTCGCAACCTTGAGGTCATCCAACGGAGACTTGGATCCCGCCGAGGTGTAGAGCTGGACGGCGCGTTGGCGTACGACGGCTTCGATCCGGTGGGTGCGAGCCCGAGCGGCCGCCAGACGCTGCTGGGCGCCATCGATCTTCGCGGTGGCCTGGTCGTAGGCGAGTTGGGCGCCGTTGTATTGCTCGCCGAGCGACGAAATCCGCATGCCGTTCGCGTCGATCTGCTGCTGGAGCCGGGCCGCTTCGGCGCGTTTGGTGTCGATCGGCGCAGCCCCGCTCACGGTTGTGCCGACCGCCCCGAGGATGCTTCCGAGAGCCATCGCACCTGCGATCACTGGCGTGAATCTTTGCTTCATGGGGACTTCCTCGTGCCTGACGGCGGATGTTGTCCTTGCGGAGCGCGGTTTGCGGTGCGTGACGGGCGCGTCGAAAACACGCCGACGAACCAGAAGACTGACAACGATACGGGGTCGCTCGTGGACGTCGCAAGTTCAGCGCATTGGATCGGTGGATGCTCGTGCCCGAAATCTGGCGGACCACACGGGTACTTTGCTGTGTTCATGCCACGTCACCCTCGCACTGTTTGCCGCCCGCAACGCCGATTCCTCGTCGGGCGGGAGGGCCGGCGCATCACCTTCGCGATGGGATTGATCGTCACGTTGTCTCTCATGAGTGTGGGGTGCTCGTCGGACGGAGACGGCTCGGGGATGCACTCGATGATGCGGGACGGCGAAAGCAATGCACCGGTTCAGAAGGGCGCGCGCGAGATTGCGATCACCGGAACTTCGTTTGCCTTTGCGCCCAAGGTCATCAGACTGACGGCGAAGGAGCGCGCGACGTTGGTGCTCACGTCGAACGACGCCGAGCACGACGTCACGGTCGAGGGCGCGCCCGGCGTGGGTCACGTCGTGCACGCATCGGCCGACACGACCGAGCGCGGCGGCTTGGAGATCTCGAAGCCCGGGACCTACGTCTTCTACTGCTCGGTCTCCGGCCACCGGAAGGCCGGCATGGTCGGGCGGATCGTCGTCTCACCCTGACGAGGCGGGTCCTCCCGGGTCAGACGGGTTGGGGCGGTGCCGGCGCGTAGCGGGCGTGGACTGCAGTGACGAAGGTGGTGCATTCGTTCGCGAACGGCGAGCTGTGAACCTCGAGGACGTTCTCGGCGTTCATCTCACCTGAATGTGAACAGTTGAACGACCCGGTCATCACGTGGTCGTCACACACGACCATCTTCGCGTGCATGTAGTCATGCAACGCCCCGGGCGCGTACGGCGTCGACGGCTTCGCAGCGACGAGTCCGGATGCCAACACGGTCTCGGCCAACGGCACCTTCCACGACGCGTGGGGGTTCTGCTTCCACTGCGAGATGGCACCGGACATCTGTGGCCCGTCGATCGCGATCGTCGCGCCCGCCGGCATCGTCCCGTCTTCAATGCGCGCAACCAACGCTTTCAGGATCTCGGCCGACGTGATCACCGGCGAGCACAAGTTGATCCGCGTGCGCGCCTCGGTGATGCGTTGTCCGATCAGTTCACTGATTTGTGGACCGCGCGCCGGACTGAACAACCCGCGCACCGTGAACGGATGATCCTGATACCTGAGCGCGGCCGGTTCGTCGTCGAAGTTGCCGCTGTTCTGTACGACCCCTCCCACCCAGAGTTCGTCGAAGTTCTGTTGGTAGGCAGCCGCGAGATCGGCCGATGGGATCACGATGAGCGCGTTCTCCTGCCGGCTCCACGCGTGGTCGGTCCAGTTGGTGGAGCCGGTCCACACCGAGTCGCGATCGCGGATCACGTACTTGTGGTGCATGAGATCGGGGATGCCGCTGATGGACTTGAACGGTGCACTCAGGGTCAGCCGTTCGAGGAGGGATTCGCCAGTCGGCGGGGACGCCTTACTCGGCTTCGGCGGGTGCGTGGGCGAGAACTTCGTGAGGTCGTTGTAGACCGCCCGCACCGCGACGCCGCGCGCTTCGGCGGTGCTGAAGGAGGCCAGGAGTTTCTCGGTCAGGTCCGGCGCCAGATGGGCGTCGTAGATGGCGACGTCGAGCGATTGCTGCGCACCGTCGAGGTAGGCGACGAGCCGGTCGAGGATCGACGCCGCCGTCTGTCCGCCGTCAGTCAGGAAGTGGATCGTCGGTTCGTCGCTCATCGTGCGGCGGAGAGTAGGTGGATCCCTGGATGGTCACCGGGGTCCAGGAACGCGTGGCATCGTGGCCCTATGTCGATGACGCTCGAAGCCGGCCCGCCGCTCGAAGCCCCGTTGCACCCGGTGGGTCATACCTCATCCACCCTCGCCGACGGCGACCGCGCCGGCCGCCTCGTTCCTGTGGATGCGTGGTATCCGGCGAACGCGAACGCGGGCGGCGAGGCCGCCACCTACGAGATCTTGCCGGGGGTGGGCTTCAGCGCCGCCGGAGTCCAGGACGCGCCGATCGCCGACGGCCGGCATCCGTTGATCCTGTGGTCGCACGGACGGACCGGAACGCGCTCGTCCTACGTCCTGTTCTGTGAAGCGCTCGCGTCGCGCGGTTTCATCGTGCTCGCACCGGAACACGCGGGTGACGCGTTGGGGGATTGGATCATCGGCGCGGCGGTGGACGACGCGACGAACGAAGCCAACCGCATCGGCGATGCGCACTTCGTGTTGAACCAGGCACTCGGTCTGAGCGCCACCGTCCTCGCGGACGCGTCGCTGCGGGCCATCGCACCCCACGTCGACGCGGAGCGGGTCGCGGCGATGGGTCATTCGTACGGCGGCTTCACTGCGTTGGCGATCGCGGGCGGGGTCACGGCCCACCCGAGCGTGCGGGCGGTCGCCGGCATGCAGTCCTTCACCCGGTCGCTGCCCAAGACGGCGTTCGAATCCATCGCCGTACCCACGATGCTCGTCGTCGGCCGGCACGACAGGACCACTCCACCGGAGACCGACGCGGATCGGGCCTGGGCGAAGTTGGGCGCCGAACCGGCGTGGCGTGTCGACGTGGAGCGGGCCGGCCACCAGGCCTGCAGTGACGTCGGGCTCTACCTGGAAGTCGCGCCGACCGTCCCGGACGTCCCGGACCTGGTCCGTGCGTTCGTGGCATCGATGGCGGCCGACGTCACGGGCACGGCGGGTGACCCGTGGCGAGAGACGGTGGCGCTGCACGTTCGCCTCGCCGGCGCGTTTCTCCAGGGTGCGTTGGGTCTCGATGCCGATGCTGCCGAGCGCGAACTCACCATCATCGGTGCGCTCGACGGTGTGGCCATCTCGAATCGCGGCACGTTCGCCTCGACCCCCGCATGAGTCCGGTCCCCGACCCCTCTGCGGATGCCATCGCGGCCGCCCAACGTCGCGAGGACGAGCGAGCGCTCGGGCACCTGAGCCCCTTCGAGGTCAAGGCTCGCCTGCTCATGCTCGCCACCGAGTCGGCGCAGCGGCGGAACACCCCGATGCTCGACGCCGGTCGCGGCAACCCGAACTGGGTCGCCACCACGCCGCGTGCTGCGTTCTTCCTGCTGGGTGAGTTCGCGCTCGCCGAAGCGCGCCGGGTCTGGGTCGAACCGGACTTCGGCGGCGCACCCGAGCGTCACGGGATTGCCGAGCGTTGTGAACGTTTCGTCATCGAGCGTGCCGAGCACGACGGCGCCGATCTGTTGCGCGGCACGCTGGCCTACGGCCGAGAACTCGGTTTCGAACCCGACGACTTCGTCTACGAGCTCACCGACGGCCTTCTCGGTGATCACTATCCCGGACCCGATCGCATCGGTATCCATGTGGAGCGCCTGGTGCGCGAGTACCTGGCCGACGAGTTGCTCGAGGGCACCCCGCCCGTCGGCGAGTTGGACCTGTTCGCCACCGAAGGCGGTACCGCGGCGATCTGTTACGTGTTCGACTCGTTGGCGACGAACCTCGTCCTCCAGCCCGGTGAGCGCGTCGCGCTGATGGTGCCTGCGTTCACTCCCTACCTCGAGATCCCGCGTTTGGATCGATACGGGCTCGACGTCGTCGAGATCAACGCGAGCGGAGTCGATGCGGCCGGTGAGCCCACCTGGCAGTTTCCGCCCGAGGAGATCGACAAGCTCGCCGATCCGGGCGTGAGGGCCCTTTTCGTGATCAACCCGTCGAACCCGCCATCAGTGATGTTGGCGCCCCAGACGTTGGATCACCTCGTGCGGATCGTCGAGACGGCGAACCCCAACCTGATCATCGTGACCGACGACGTCTACGGGACGTTCGTCCCCGGGTTCCGGTCGATCATGGACGTGCTCCCGGCGAACACGATTGCGATCTACTCGTTCTCGAAGTACTTCGGTGCCACCGGCTGGCGGCTGGGCGTCGTGGCGCTCTACCGCGACAACGTGATCGACCGGCTCATTGCGGCCTTGCCCACCGAGTCGTTGGCGCGGCTCGATCGCCGGTACGAATGCATCACGACCCGGACGCCGGACATCGCTTTCATCGACCGAATGGTGGCCGACAGTCGTCAGGTTGCGCTCAACCACACCGCCGGATTGTCACTCCCACAGCAGGTGCAGATGGCGCTGTTCGCCGTGTTCACGTTGCTCGACCTCGGCGGGGACTACAAGACCCGAACCCGCGAGATCGTCACGCAGCGACTCGTCGCGCTCTACGAAGGGCTCGGCGTGGCGTTGGCGCCCGACTCGCTGCGCGCCGGCTACTACGCCGAGATCGATCTCATGCGCTGGGCGCGTCACCGCTACGGACCGGAGTTCGTCGAGTGGATGGCCGAGACCTTCGAGCCCGTCGATCCGGTGATGCGCCTGGCCGAAGACGAGGGCGTCGTCCTCCTCCACGGCGGCGGCTTCAGCGCGCCGGTCTGGTCCGTGCGGGTGTCGCTCGCGAATCTCGATGACCCCTGCTACACCGAGGTCGGCCGCGCCCTGACCCGAGTCTTCGACCGCTACCACGAGCTCTTTTCGGCCCGGACCGGGTCCGGGACCGCTTGGGCGGGGCCGACGTAGGAACATCGGGACGCGAACTACCGTTACCGGCGGGGCAGCGAGCTGCCGCATGAGGCCGATCGACGATGACGTTGTCGACCGACCACCGACCGGGCCAGGACGAGGAGCACCACGATCATGAACGCCACCCCCGCGAGCTTGACGCCACCGTCGGCGGCATCCGCTTCTTTGACCCTGACCGCGCCGGACCCGGTGGCCGCGGTCGCGCCGGCCCAGGCCGACGGCATGGTGGCGATCGACACGACCGCCATCCCGGGGTTGGACGCCAAGGTCACCGAGTACGTCGACGGCATCGTCGCGTTGGACGTCCACTCGCCCGCGTTCGCCGCGAAGGCCGGCGACGTCGCCTCCATGGGCGACGAGGACATTCGAGCGTCGGCCGACATGTCGAACCGTCTCCTCGCATCGCCGGTCCGCGCGCTGAAGAGCGGCCCGATGAGTCAGAGCGGCAAGG
>JANLTQ010000539.1:0-3741 GCA_031363005.1 Acidimicrobiia bacterium
TCGTGGCGGAACACGTCGACGGCCTCCACCGGCAGCTCGAGGACGTACCCACCGCCGCGCATCGCAACGACGTCGGCGGATCCCAGCGTGCGGCGCAGCTTCGAGACGAGCCCTTGCAACCCGTTGCGTACTGCCGCCGGCGGATCCTCGCCCCACAATGAGTCGACAATCTGGTCGGTGGCGACCACTCGCCCTGTCTGCATCGCGAGGACGGCGAGGAGCGCGCGCAACTTCGGTCCGGCGACGACCACTGGGCGCCCGTCGTCATCGAGCACTTCGAGCCCACCGAGCAGATGGACCAGCATGCTCTGCACCGTACCCCCGGTCGGCCCTTCAGCGAGAGGTCAGTGGCGCGTCAGCGCGCCGGCGCAGAGTGAGTACATGAGACTCCCTGCCCCAGCGTCATCCACCCGACGGGAACGCCAGGTCGTCCAAATCGCGGCGCTGACCCAGGCCGGCGAGCGTGAGCGCGCGACCGGGCTGACCCTTGAGCACGCACAGGAGTTCCCGGACGACGTGGGCGTGCTCGCCCAGGCCGCCGGAGACCTTCGTGCCTTCGACGTGGTGATCATCGGCGGAGGGGCGGCCGGGCTCAGTGCTGCGCTCGTTCTCGGTCGAGCCCGACGACGGGTCGCAGTGGTCGATGCGGGCACGCCCCGGAATGCTCCTGCCGCGCATATGCAGGGCTTCCTGTCTCGCGACGGGATGCCGCCCGCCGCATTCCTCGCAGCGGGCCGCGCCGAGATCGCCGGGTACGGCGTGGAGTTACTCGAGGATCGAGTACTCCGCATCGAGTCCGAGTTCTTCATTCGTCTCGCCGGGGGTGCGATCCTGACTGCTCGGCGCATCGTGCTCGCGACCGGCGTGAGCGATGAGCTGCCGGACATCCCCGGCATTCGCGAGCGATGGGGCCGAGATCTACTTCACTGTCCGTACTGCCACGGGTGGGAAGTCCGCGACCAGCCCCTCGGCGTGCTCGGTTCGCATTCCGGCGCAGTGCAACACGCCCAACTCGTGCGCCAGTGGTCCGACGACGTCATCTTCTTCGCCCACACCCACGATGTCACCGATGCCGAACGAACCCAACTCGAAGCGTGCGGCATTCATGTGATCGACGGTGAGGTCGCGCGATTGGTGGTCGAGGACGACCGACTCACTGGAGTCGAGTTGGTCGACGGTCGGGTCATCCCCCGAACCGCAGTGTTCCTTCGTCCGGTCAACGTTCCCCACCCCGACGGCGTGGTGTCGGATCTCGGCTGCGATCGAGACGACGCCGGATTCGTCACCGTCGATGCCACCGGCCGTACGAGCCTCCCCGGAGTGTGGGCGGCCGGCAACGTGGTCGACCCGCGCGCTCAGGTGATCACCGCCGCCGGCGCCGGTTCGGCCGCCGCCATCGCGATCAACGCCGACTTGGTCGAGGACGACGTGAGGCGAACTGTCATTTCGGCTCGTACGCTCGGTGGTTGAAAAGCGCGTGCTTGGTCGGGACGCTCCCGAGCTGAAAGACCACTAGCTCGGTGTTGGTTGTCGATCGCCCATCTCGCGCCGTCGGACTGACCTCGATATATACGAGAACCGAACGATATATACTACGGTGATGGCAAAGCACCTGGTGGATGTGGACGAAGCAGCGCTGAGCGCGGCCAGATCCGAGTTGGGAACCTCGACGATCAAGGACACCGTCAACGAAGCGTTGCGGCGAGCGAGCAACGATCGGTCGCGACGAGTGCTCGCGGCGCTCGATGTCCTCGCCGACGCGGATCTGTGCGATCGCGAAGACGCGTGGCGCTGACTCACCTCATCGACACGAGTGTGTTGAAACGGCTCCGCCTCCCGGAGATCCGAAGTGTCGTTGAGCCGCTCGTCCTCACGGGCGGAGTGGCGCGGGCACGAATCTGCGATCTGGAGATTGGGTACTCCGCCCGCGATCGCGACGAGTGGGATCGCTTGGCCGATTCGCTCGGGGCGTTCGATGTCGTCGAAACGACGGCCGAGCACGTCGCGCGCGCCCTCCAGGTGCAGCGCCTCCTCGCCGAGCGAAGCCAACGTGGCCGCAAGATTCCCGATCTGCTCGTCGCGGCTGCCGCCGAAGCGCTCGACCTCACGGTCCTTCACTACGACGCGGACTTCGACCTGATCTCACATGCCACGGGCCAGCCCAGCGCCTGGGTCGTCACCGCCGGCAGCGTCAACTGAGCTCACTCAGGTGAACCACGCGATCAAGTGGACGAGAGCCGCAGCGAAGCGAGGCGTACAGCTCGGGAGCGTCCCGACCCGGCACGCGCTACTCAACCACGGAGCGGACGAGCAGAAATGGCGGAGGCGTACCGCTCCGGACGGAGCACACGACGTCCCCTGGGCCATTGTTGGCGACCGCATCAGCAGAAGGGATGGGCATGGTTGGCTCACGATTCGAACGATTCCTGACGCTCCATGAGCAGGCGACGCCGTTGGTGATGGTGAACCCCTGGGACATCGGGTCGGCGAAAATATTCGAGGCGCTCGGATTCGAAGCGCTGGCGACGACCAGCTCGGGGTTTGCGGGCACGCTCGGCCGGCTCGACGGAAGCGTGACCCGGGATGAGGTACTCGCCCACGCGCACGCACTGGTTACCGCGGTCTCGGTTCCCGTCAGCGCCGACCTCGAGAAGGGTTACGCCCCCGAACCGGCCGGTGTCGCCGAGACGGTGGCCCTCGCTGCGCAGACCGGACTCGCCGGGTGTTCGATCGAAGACTACGCACGGGACGGGGACACCATCTACCCATTCGAAGTCGCCGTCGATCGGGTACTCGCTGCGGCCGAGACTGCGCACCGCGGCTCCTCTCAGCTCGTCCTCACCGGCCGGTGCGAGAACTACCTGCACGGCCACCCCGATCTCGCCGACACCATCAGCCAGCTCCAGGGCTACCAGGATGCGGGAGCCGACGTGCTCTTCGCACCCGGCGTGAACTCCGAGGATGACCTTCGCGTTCTCGTCGCGTCGGTCGACCGACCGGTGAACGTACTGCCGCGCCCCGGCATGCCGACGGTCGATGAACTCGGCGCCTTGGGAGTTCGACGCATCAGTGTCGGCGGGTCATTGTGCTGGACTGCGATCGACGCCGCGGTCCGGGCGGCAACGGAACTCCGAGATCACGGCACGTACAGCTACTGGTCCGCGGTTCCGGATGGGCTCGCCGCCGCCAAAGCGGCGTTCACTCGATAACTCGAGGCGCTACCCCAGCTTGGGTTTTGCACACGGTCCGCCACGGGTGACGTGCACGTGCACCGCCGCCGCCGTCGGCTCGTTGCGCAGGACCAACGTGGTGGAACAGGTGCGCACGGTCGCGCCGTCGACGGTCACGGTGTAGCCGTCCGGGTACACGCGGTGGGGCATCACGAAACTTGTGCGGTACTTCGGGTTCGCCTTCGCCCCGTCGGGTCGGGTGGTGGAGTACGAGAAGTCGTACGCGCCGGTTGCCGGATCGAACTCCGAACTCGTCGGGGTGCCGTTCGTGGCCATGGCGTTCGGGCGGACGAGTCCCGCCAGCGTCGACGCGCGCACGTTGGTTCCGGCCGGAGGCGAGTGCAGGTCCAGTACGAGGTTCTCGTCGTAGGCCCAGAACATCCACGGCACGAGGCCGCGCTCCATCTGGGCGGTCAGGCGGTTGAGCAGCACCGGGTCGGTGCTGGCGCCGAACTCGGTGAGCAGCAGCGGGCGCGCGTCGCGCTCGGCGGCGGCGACGGCGCGGGCGATG
>JANLTQ010000605.1:0-10766 GCA_031363005.1 Acidimicrobiia bacterium
GGGCTCCTCATCTCGTGGATCGCCGGGGCGATCAACGGTGTCGACATGAGCGCGTGGACCAGCGCGGCCGGGCTCGGCGAGACCGCGTCGGCGATCGGCGCAGTCTTGGTGTCGAACCTCACCTTCGCGTGTCTCGGCCTGATCCTGGGCGTACTGCTACGAGCACCGGCCATCGCGATCGGCATCGGACTGGGATGGACCTTGATCGGCGAACAACTCATCGGCAGTCTCACCTCGTTCTCGTGACGCTGAACCACTATGCGCCGCACTGGCTCGCCACGCGACTATCAGCGGCGGGGGTGCTGGTTGCTAGCGTCTGCTGCTGTGTAGTGACGTCGCCTGTCGCAGCGTTCGGTCACGTATAAGTCACGCCGGGGCGAAGGCCGCGGTTGGGCTGGCGGTCCGAGGAGGCCACACCGGCGCTGATTCGGCCATGTGTCCGGCTCAGATGCTTCACGCGGGTGTAGTTCAGAGGCAGAACATCAGCTTCCCAAGCTGAGAACGCGAGTTCGATTCTCGTCACCCGCTCCACTACAAGCGCGCACAACATTCGCTCAGCCAGGGACAGCACGCGATAGAAAGACCGCGGCGCAAGTGCAGACCCGTCAGACCATGATCGCCATCGGCGTGGCGGTGCTCGCGTGCCGAGCGTGATTTCCGACGACCGGACCCTTGTCTTGCAACGATCTGTCGAAACGCGATTGGGACAGTCGCCGGTCGGGTGGGGCGTCGTCGTCCTCGCAGCCGTCGCGATCGTCGACCAACTCGCCGTGGCGTTGCGCTTTGCGCGCCACGTCGCGATCGAGGACCAAACAATCCTGTGGTACGCCGCCCGCGACTGGGGAACGGCCAATGTTCACGCGCCGAACTACACGGGCCAGACCTACGGGAGCACGTTCGAGGCTGTTCCCACGGAGGCACTCCGATGGTTCGGCATGAGTCCGAGTACGGCGCTTCCAATCGTGCTGACGCTGCTCGGGCTGACACCGTGGATTCTTCTCGGATGGATCCTGTTGCGCCGCGAGCGGCCGATCGCCGCGCTCTCCGCCGTCGCAGTGCCGACTGTCCTCAGTACGTATTACTCGCAGTACACGAGCTTCTACGGCGCGGGCGCAGGGCGATTCCTTGCGAGTCTTGCCCTCGTACTGGTGATCGGCTTCCCAGATCGCCGGATGATGTTCGTCCTTGCGTGCGCGTTCGGGAGTTTCGGCTCGGCAATCGACGCGAGTGCGCTGATCCTTGTCGCGCCGGTGCTCGCCTATGGGTTCCTGTGTTCACCGAGAGTCGAGCGCATGGCCGCCGCCCTCGCGGGTTTCGTGCCGACGCTCCTGTGGCTGTTCTACGTCAACCAGTTCTACGGAACACATCCCGACTATGACCTGCATCCCCCTCCGTCGGTATTGCAATTCAATGTGCTTCGCGACGCGATTGGTCATCCCAGCCGCTACTGGCAGATGTTCGCCCCAGAGCTGTGGCGCAGCTGGGCGATACCGTTCGGGCTTGCCGTCGCGTTGGTCGTGGTCCTGGTCGCAACGCGGCGCAGGCGTTTCGTCGTACCGGCACTGACCGTCACCGTCCTCGGACTGGTGATGCTCAGCTCAGACCGGGCGGCGCAAGGTCCTTCACCACTCCTGCCCAACGCGCGGATCTTCATGATCGTTCCACTGACGCTGTGGTTCCTCGCCTACCTCGTTGCGGAGAGCGAGATCCTTCGGCCGTGGCGTCAAACGTACCGGGCACTTGTCCTCCTAGTGGCACTGCTCGGCGTCGCCACCGTGGTGGTTCGTCAACAGACGCTCACTGAACGCAACCGGGCCCTCGTCGTCGCGGCCGCCCACGCGCGTTTCGTCTTTCCCGTTGTTCCGGTGGATGAGCTCGATGCCCGTTGCCAGCGTCTCTCGAACCTGGCGCGCCGAACTCGGATCGACCTCGCGGTCTTTACCGTGGACCGTGCGTCGGCATATGGCTGCGGCGCGGCGCTGTACGGAGAGGTGCGGACCTTGTTCCCGGCATACGAGCGAAGAACATGGTTGCTCCACGACGAGGCGCGTCGTCGTCGCCGCCAGCTGCTCGTCGTCGGAGTAGGCGCAGACTGGTGTACGTCCGTCTCTCCGCTCGTTTCGAGCTGCAAGCTGGTACCTCTCGTCGCTCCCGCAGACGGATCCGCGGCGATCGTGAGCTTTCCGCAACAATCGGCGATATCGCTTCTACGGCGTCTCGGCTTCCCGGTCCGGCGATTCGGTTCCGGCTGTCACCCCCGCGAGCGACGCACCTGTTCGGCGCTCACCTAGCGGGAGCGTCCTGCGGCCGATGAAATATCGTCGCGTGAGAGGTCACCGGTTCTGACCGACCACCACCCGAAGAGGCCGCCGTATCGCGCGTCCGTGTCCACAACTTCTCGATCTCGCTTGACGGGTTCGCCACCGGCGAGGACCAGGCCCTCGACGCGCCGTTCCACACGCCGACGTACGTCCTGACCCGCCGGTCTCGTCGACCATCTGCATGTTGTGAAGGTGCTGATCCTGCTCGGCCGCGGTGTTCGGCTGTGGGACGGCGTGGAGTCGTTGGAGGAGCAGTACGACGTCGAGGTGGTCTCGACGCGCAGTGGCGCCACCCACATCACCTTCCCCAGATAGGGGGTCGTGATCGCGATTCAGTGGCGGGCCGGGAGGTGGAGCCGCTTCAGCATCAGTGCGTTCACGGCCACGATGAAACTCGAGCCGGACATCGACAGGGCCGCGATCTCGGGCCGCAGTACGAGACCGAACGTCGGAGCGAAGACGCCCGCCGCGATCGGCAACGCGATCGCGTTGTAGCCAATCGCCCATCCGAGGTTTTGGCGCATCTTGTGCAGCGTCCCCCGACCGATCGCAATCGCCGTCGGCACGTCGAGGGGATCTGAACGCATCAGTACAACGTCAGCAGTCTCGATTGCGACATCGGTACCGGCCCCGATTGCGATCCCGACGTCGGCCTGCGCGAGCGCCGGCGCGTCGTTCACGCCGTCGCCGACCATTGCGACGGTCCGGCCCGCGCTTTGGAGCTCGGCGATTTTCGCCGACTTGTCGCCAGGAAGTACTTCGGCGATCACGGTGTCGATGCCCAACTGACCGGCGATTCGCTGCGCGGTGGCCTGGTTGTCTCCGCTGAGCATCACGACCTGCACGCCGAGTTCGTGCAACGCCGCAACCGCAGCGGCGGAGGTCGGGCGCGCGGCGTCGGCGAGGCCGATCACCGCGACGGCGCGGCCGTCGACTGCGACCATGACGGAGGTGCGCCCGCCGTGCGCGAGTTCATCACGACGCGTCGCGAGTTCGCCGACCGTGACGTTCTCGCGCGCCATCAAGCGAGCGTTCCCGACCACGACCGCACGGCCCCCCACGGTGGCGATCGCACCGTGGCCGGGCACGTTCTCGAACTGCTCCACCGAACTTCGGGACGCGCCCGCCGCGTCGGCGTACTCCACGACGGCCGCAGCGAGCGGATGCTCCGACTCACGTTCCACGGCCGCAACCAAGGCCAGCAGCTCGTGCTCCTCGATGCCATCGACGATCACGTCGGTGACCTCGGGCTCACCCTTGGTCAGGGTCCCGGTCTTGTCCATGACCACGGTGTCGATCCGGGCCGAGATCTCGATCGCGGTCGCGTTCTTGAAGAGCACACCGCGCTGAGCACCGAGGCCGGTCCCGACCATGATCGCGGTCGGCGTTGCGAGTCCGAGCGCATCTGGACAGGTGATGACGACGACGGTGATCGCGAACAGCATCGCTTCACTCACGGGGCGACTGCTGAAGAGCATCCACGCCGCGAACGTGACCGCGCCGCCGATCAGCGCTACCAACACCAGCCAGAACGCGGCGCGGTCGGCTAGACGCTGCCCGGGCGCTTTGGAGTTCTGCGCCTCTTGCACGAGCCGGACGATTTGGGCCAGTGCCGTGTCCATTCCCACTTTCGTGGCGCGGACCCGCAACGTGCCGTTCCGGTTGATCGTTGCTCCGATCACCTGCACACCCGCCGTCTTGTGCACGGGAAGGCTCTCACCCGTCACCATGGATTCGTCGACGTCGCCTTCGCCCGACTCCACGGTGCCATCAACGGCGATCTTCGCGCCCGGCCGTACGAGCAACAGATCGCCAACGACGACATCGGACGTGGGGATCTCGGTGGTCTCTCCGTCTCGTTCCACGAGCGCCATCGGCGGCGCGAGATTCAGCAGCGCCCGTATCGCGTCGTTGGCGCCGCCTCTCGCTCGCATCTCGAACCAGTGCCCCAGCAAGACGAAGGCCGCCAAGACGCTGGCCGCTTCGTAGAAGACGTCGCCGCCGCCGGTGAGGGTCACTACAACCGAGTAAGTCCACCCGGCGCCGACCGCGACCGCGACGAGCACCATCATGTCGAGCGTGTGCGCGCGCAGCGCTTGGTACGCGCCGACGAAGAAGATCGAACACGAGTAGCCGATGACCGGCAGGCTCAGGAGCAGAGACCAGACGTCGTCGCGCAGCCCGAAGGGTGCCGCGACGTGAAAGTCCAGAACGTCGCGCCCGATGGGTGACCACAGCACAATCGGGATTGAGAAAAGCGCGGCGACGAGGAAGCGTCGGCGCATGTCGGCGACCATTCCCGCCATCGACATGCCGTCGCTCGAACCGTGCCCCATCGTCTCGTGCGGAGATCTCTCGGTCAAAGACTTTTGCTCCATCGGGACGCTCTCCTCTGTCGACAACCTTCGGAATCCGACGACCGGACAGGACACTGCGACGACGTCTCGTAGTAGAGCCGGCTTCGTCATTGTCCCGCCGCGGTGGCCCCCCGGATGATCCACCCGTCACGAAATCGCCGCGGAGATCGTCTGGATGACCACTGCTGGGTCGCGAATCGGTAGGTGATGGTCGCCACCCACGATGCGTACCTCGGCCCGAGCGTCGGCGCGCTCGAGTGCGGCTCGAAGACGTCTGATCGCTTCGGCTGAGGTTTCAAGATCACGCTCGCCGTACAGCAGAGTGATTGGTCGTTGGGCTGCGATGAGGTCGGGAACCGGTCGGTAGGCGACCACGACATTGCGCAGGGTGCGGCTGTACGAGGGCCATGTGTGCATCACCGCGTCTCGGGCGACGGCACGGGGTAGATCGCGGATCACGAGCGGAGCCGCGGCTGCGGCAAGGGGGCGGAGGCGACACATGGCAGCGCAGATCCAGCGCGCCGATGAGCGGTTCTCGGCGGTGGTCCGGGCGAGCCAACCGAGCCGGGCGAGCGCCCCGTGTGCTGCTTCCGCGGTTTCATACGCGGGCATTCCGATGAGGACGAGCGCCAGGATGAGATCCGGGTGCCGCGCCGCGACGGCTGCCGCGATCAGCGCGCCGGTGGAGTGGCCGACGAGGACGCTGCCGGGCGTGATCAGTGGCGCGAGGGCTGCGACGTGCCCGTCGATGTCATAGGTCGCGTCTGCAGGCTTCGGCGAGCGTCCGAAGCCGAGCAGATCGGGCACCGTCGCCAGGAAGGGTGGCTGCAACGCGGCGAGCGTGTCCCAGTAGCGCGACGACGCTCCGAGACCGTGGAGGAGGACAACGGGTGGTCCATGACCCCATCGTCGGACGAAGAGGTCGTTCGCGCCTGATCTCTGGGCGTGATTCGGTGGCTCGGAGTTCCTCATCCCGGCGCCGGCGCGGTCGTTTCGGCGACGGGTCGGGCCGCGTATTCGTCTCGGCAGCCGGTGGAGCAGAAATACCAGATCGTTCCATCGAGTTCGAGGTGGGGATGATCGAGGGTCGCCTCCACCGCCATCCCGCAGACGGGGTCATGCGCCATTGCGTCGAGCTCGCGGAATGTGCCGTCTTCGAGCCACAGGACCCGGTCGGCGATATCGCGCAGGCGGGCGTCGTGGCTCACGATGACCACGGCGCGTTGGTCGTCATCGGCGAGGGCACGCAAGACGCGCGCAACTTCACGGCCCATGCCCGAGTCGAGGTTGGCAGTGGGTTCGTCGGCGAGGATGACGGGCGGGTCGTTCGCGAGGGCACGCGCCATCGCTACTCGCTGTTTCTCGCCGCCGGAAAGTTGGTCGGGACGGTGATGGAGTCGATGCGCGAGGCCCATCCGTTCGAGGAGTTCGGTGCCTCGGCGATGGGCCGGCTCACCGTGGACGCCGGCCAGGTTGGCTGCGAGTTCGACATTCTCGAGGGCGTCGAGCGCGCTGAGGAGGTTGAAGTCCTGGAACACGAACCCGAAGTGTTGGGCGCGCAGCTTCGGGAGCCGTCGTTCCGGTGTGACGGCCAAGTCGGTACCGGCGACGGTGATGCTGCCGGCCGTGGGGCGGAGCATGCCACCGAGCATCAGCAGCAGCGTGGTCTTGCCGCTGCCGGAGGGGCCCATGATCAACACGACCTCACCGGCAGCAACGCGTAGGTCGACGCTCCGCACCGCGTCGACGGCGAGGTCGCCGGCGCCGAACGTCTTGGTGAGTTTCGACACTGCCAGTGCGAACTCGGTGCTCACAGTGCGCTCCGGAACGCGGCGGCGGGATCGAGGCGCGCGATGCGCCACACCGGCAGTAGTGCGCCGATCACTGCGACGACGGACGCGCCGACCCCAACGCGCACCACGTTCGACGGTTCGATCACGATGGCGATGTTGTCGCTGAATCGATTGATCAAGCCACCGACACCGAGCGCGAGTACGACGGCGAGGGCCAGCGCGAGTGCCACCGCCCAGAGCGCCTGCACGAGTACGGAGCGGGCGAGCTGGGCGGGGCTGCCACCGATCGCTTTTACAATTCCGTAGTCCCGCAGGTGGGCGAGTGTCGTCGTAAAGAGGAGCAGTGCGATCACCGCAAGCGCGATCACCAGCGCAACGAAGGTCATGATCTGCATCGTGTCGGCGCTCATGTCACGGACGATCGACGCCTCGCGAACGACGAACTCATCGCGGGTCTGCACAGTGGAGTCGGGAACGGCCGAAGCGAGCGCGTCGCGAAGCGCGTCAGGCGAAGTTCCGGGGCGAGCTCCGACGAGGAGGTAACTCACGGCCGAACCACGGAGCCGTCCGAAGTCGCGATACGTGATGAACGCGATGGTGTTGGTGATGCTCGTCGTGCCCGACGAAATGCCCGCAACCCGAAACGGTCGTCCGAGGATCTGGACGCGCCCGCCGAGGGGAACGCCGAGCCCGCGTGCCGCCACCCGGTCGATCACTGCTTCACCGTCGCGAGGTTCGCGACCCTCGACGAGCGAGCGAGGTCCACCGCGGCGTCCGGGTTGGTAGCCGATGACGTAGGCCAGTTGGCGATCCTTCGGTGTCACGACAATGCCGCTGGCGTAGCGGATCGGCGCGACCCACGCGACCTCGGGCACGGTTCGCACGCGCTCGACGTCCGACGCGGGGAGCGCAGAGCTCGACATGTGCATCGTGCGCACCGATTGCTGCGACACGATCGCGTCCGCGCGCGACGTCCGAATGTATGCAGTGACCTGCTGAATGGCACCCGCGAAGATGCCGTCGAGGACGAAGACCAACAACAACGCGACCGCGACGCCGGTGACGGCGAGTGCAGCACGGCGGCGTTCGGCGAAGAGGGTGCGGCGGGCGAACGGAACGCGGCCGAGCACGTCAAGCGCCTCGGTAGGCGGCGGCGGGATCGAGATGCGCGAGACGACGCGCGGGGAGGAGCGCGGCGACGGTCGCCATCACGATGAGCGCGAGCCCGGCCCGAGTCACTGCACTCGAGTCGAGCACGACGAGGAACTGCGGTCGGTACCACTCGATGACGGCACGACCGATCCCGAAGAGCAGTATCCCTGCGAGCGCGCCCGCGGCCGCAATCCCGAACGTCTGCACGATGGCGAGCCGGGCAAGCCGCCAACCGGTTCCCCCGATCGCCTTGACGATGCCGTACTCGCGACGTCGTTCACTCACTGCGGTGTAGGCGATCAGCGCGATCACCAACGTCCCGGCGATCAAGCCCACCCCGACCATCAACGTCATCGGTGTGCCGTAGATCCGTGTGGCCAACCGCAAGGCGGCACCTCGGATCTGGTCGCGGTCCAACACGGTCAGTCCGGCCGCCTCAAGGCGAGCCCGGACTGTTCCAGGGTGACTCGTCCCGATCAGGACTGCGCTCGTCGTCCCGGGTGAACGCAGCGCCAGATCGGTGGCGCGATGGGTCACGAAGACGAGGCCGGTCATGAACGCCGACGTGTCCCGTGACAGCCCGACGACGCGCAACCGATTGCCGGTCACCGTGATCGTCGAACCGACGTGCAGGTCGTGACGCTGCGCGAGGATCTGATCCACCACGATCTCGTCGTCGGCGCGCGGTGCCTTCCCTCGATCGAGCGCCCACACCCCGCCGTGATCACCCGGCATCGCCCCGACGACACCGACCGCGGCCTTCCGACCGTGCAGATCGAGAATCGCGAAACGCGTGCGTACCGGTGCCGCCCAGCGGACACCCGGCGTGAGACGAGCCAGCGCGACGTCGCGCCGCGAGATGCTGCTCCCATCGGTGAACAGACCTTGCGTGCCTGGAGAGACGACGTAGAGCGCGGCGCCGGTGTGGTCCTCGTACAACGTCGCCTGCGCACGGATCCCCGCCCATAATCCCGCGAGCAGCAGGATCAACATGATCGCCAACCCGACGGCCACTGCGCTCGCGGCCAAACGCCGACGATCGGCGAAGAGGTTCCGTCGCCCGAGTGGCACTCTCCGCGCCAGACGAGACATCTCGCCAGCCTGCGCCGTTCGCCCGCAAGAGGGAAGGGGCCTTGGTCCCTATTGGCTCGGGCTTACTGGAGCTCGCGCTTCAGTAGCGGTCGATCACCCCGACGATCGCCGAGGGGGAACCCAAACGCGCTTCAGGAACCGGTCTGGCGCGCAGATTTGGCGGTGGCCGATCGGTTCGCTGTGTCGATCGCCTTGACTAGTTCCGCCTTCTTCATCCTCGAGCGGCCACTGATCTCGAGCCGCTTCGCGACGGCCATCAGGTGCTCCTTCGTAGCGAACGCGTCGACACCGCCGGCGGTCGGGGTCCTACTGCGGCGTGCGGCCGCGCCGCGCTTGGCGTCTTGGCGATCGCTCGGGCCCGGCTTCTGCTTCTTCTCCCAATGGTCGCCCACTTTTTCGAAGGAGTGCTTGAGCGAAGCGAGGGCAATGCGGTGCGCGGCCTCGCCGTCACCGTGTTGTTTCTCAGCAGCTTCGAGCGTCTCGATATAGGTGTTCTGCGCCTTCTTGGGCGAACGGGCCACGGTGGCGGGGAGTCGCTCTTGCTGTTTCTTGTTCAGGGCCATGGGTATTTTCCTACCCGTGTGTGCCGTCCTGCACTCACGGCCCTACCGACGGTCCGCTCGTCGACCTGGAACTCCTCGACCCATCCCTCATCCAGAGGCCAATCAGTTGCGCAGCTGCTCGAGGAGGCCCAGATCGTCGCGACACGCCCAGTGCTCGACGATCATCCCGTCGGCAACCCGCCAGATGTGGATGAACGTCCAGCTCGCCGGACGACCCGACACCGGCGCGTCGGCGAGCAGCGGCATCGTGGATGCTCGGTGGGTACCGCTCAGGGTGAGGTGCTGTGCGACAAGGTCGCCATCACCGATGAGGTGATGCTGTTCCACGGTGACTGGCCCGAGATCGTGGTCGATGATGCTCAGAATGAGCCGCAGGCCGTCGCGACCCTGAGGACCGGCCGCGTGATTCACCATGTCCGCGGCGACGAGGTCATCGAGAGCGGTTTCATCACCCGCTTCCTGCCGTCGGGTGAGTTCGGCGACGACATCTTTCGCGCTCGGTCCATTCATGATTTCAGCATCCCACGGCGGCGGCGTCAGCTGCCGTGTCGTGCGTTCGAGTCCCAACTCCGGACACCGTCGGGATGGCTACCCGAGCGGCGGGCTCCTCGTCGATCACTCGCGTGTTGGCCCACGTGAGCGGCGGTTCGAGCGTCGACGAGAAGACGACCTTCGGGATCTCGGCCATGCGAGCGAACGTGGGGTCCTGCTCCTCGGCGACGATCCGGGACATCGTCCGGTAGGTGTTCCCGCCCATCACGATCGTGTGGTCCTCCGCGAGCTTCTCCTCCAGCCATGCCATGAGTTCGGGTCCCTCCTTCCCCCAGTACCCGGGCCATCCATCTGCCGCCGGGAAACCGTCGAGGCTGCTGAAGAGGTCGATGGTCAACGTGCTCATGATTTCTCCTCTACGCGGATTCTTGGATTCAGAATGCCTTCACGGTCGAGTGAACGGCCGCCGGTCAAACTTCCTCGGAGACATCTGCCTCCAGATTGGGAGACGGACGGGAAGGCCGGAACTCATCGGCGTCGGCGCTGAAGACATCCACGTCCTTCTCCGCCGCGACCCTGCTGTGGCTTCACATGCTGGTGAGAGTTCGGTCGAACATGGTGGGTACATCCCCACTCGCGAGCGATCGGTCGACGCATTCGAGCAGAACGGCCAAGCTGGTTCCATGGAAACTCTGTTCGAAAGCGTCGGTGGCACCGCGGGGCTGCACCGTCTCGCGGGCGCGTGGCACGCCCGGGTAATGGCCGACGACGTGGTGAGCCACGCGTTCATGCACGGATTCCATCCGGAGCACACCGAGCGGTTGGCGGCGTACTGGGCCGAGGCATTCGGCGGACCAACCGGCTACTCCGACTCGATCGGTGACGAGACCGCGGTCGTGCGGCTGCACAGTGGCAATGGTCCCCACGAGGAGATGGACCGGCGCGCGATCGCATGTTTCGACGTCGCTTTGGTCGACGTCGGCATCGACAAGACCC
>JANLTQ010000629.1:0-2009 GCA_031363005.1 Acidimicrobiia bacterium
GAGCTGACCGGTGAAAACGTGACGGAATGCCTCGGCGGGACTGACGAAGTGCTCGGGGACCACCTCGAAGACCGGTACGAGACGATGTGTGACCCGCGCCTCAACGCACGTCAGTCGCTCGATCTCGCGTTCCAAACTGCAGAGCTCCTTCGCCGAGAGCGGCAGGTAACCTCGGACGTGTGACCAACACTTTCGAAGACCTCGGACCGAACTCTGGATTGGTCGAGGAGATGTACCGCCAGTTCGTGGCGGAGCCGGCCTCGGTGTCGGGCGCGTGGCAGGACTTCTTCTCCGATTACACGCCCACCGGTGCGTCGTCCGCCCCGGGCAACGGATCCAATGGCGCCGCCGATGATGCTGCGACGCTCGCACCTGCGCCGACGCCGTCGGTCACGCTGCGCCAGGACCCCCCGGCCGAACCGGCCCGACGGTCAGGGTCCGCCGAGCCACTCCTCCTCGAAGGCGAGGCGTCCAAGCCGATCCGCGGCGCCGCCGCGCGCATCGTGGAGAACATGGAGGCCAGCCTCGGTGTCCCCACCGCGACGTCGGTGCGGAACGTGCCGGCCAAGCTGCTCGAGGTCAACCGCCAGATCCTGAACAACCACCTCAGCCGGGTGGCGCGCGGCAAGGTGAGCTTCACCCACCTCATCGCGTACGCCGCGGTCAAGGCGATCGCTCAGGTCCCGGCCATGGGATCGGGCTACGGGGTGCATGACGGCGCACCGGTCGTCGTCCGGCACGACCACGTGAACCTCGGCCTCGCCGTGGATGTCGCCAAGTCCGACGGTTCCCGCACCCTGCTCGTGCCGAACCTGAAGGACGTCGATCGGCTCGACTTCGCCGCGTTCTTCGCCGCGTACGAAGACATGATCCGACGGGTGCGCAACAACGGCATCACGGTCGAAGACTTCGTCGGTACCACCGCCACCATCACCAACCCCGGGACGATCGGAACCGTCCACTCGGTCCCGCGCCTCATGCCCGGCCAAGGATTCATTCTCGGCGTGGGTGCGATCGGCTATCCCGCCGAATACGAAGGGGCCGATCCGCACACCATCGCCCGCCTCGGCGTCAGCAAGGTGATCACGCTCACCAGCACCTACGACCACCGCGTGATCCAGGGTGCCGAGAGCGGCGAGTTCCTCCGTGCGCTGCATGATCTGTTGCTCGGCGCGCAAGGTTTCTACGACTCGATCTTCCAGAGTTTCGGCGTCCCGTACGAGCCGGCGCGCTGGAGTCACGACACCAGTTCGCTGGACGACGAAGCCGCACAGAGCGAAAAAGTCGTGCACGTCTACCAACTCATCAACATGTACCGCGTGCGCGGTCACTTGATCGCGAACCTTGACCCGCTCGGGCGCAGCCTCCCGGACACTCATCAAGAGCTGGACATCAATCAGTACGGCTTGAGTATCTGGGACCTCGATCGAGAGTTCCCGGTCAGCAGCCTCGGGGCCGGTGCCCTCGGTAGGCGCACGATGCCGCTGCGCGACATCCTCGGCATGCTGCGTGACGCATACGCGCGGACCGTCGGCGTGGAGTACATGCACATCCAGGATCCCGTACAGAAGGAATGGATCCAGACGCGCGTCGAGGTCCCGGCCCCGGCGGTCGCCCGCGAAGTACAGCAGCGCATTCTCGATCGGTTGAACGCGGCCGAAGCGTTCGAGGGATTCCTGCAGAAGAAGTACCTCGGCCAGAAGCGGTTCAGTCTCGAGGGCGCCGAATCACTGATCCCGATGCTCGATGCGCTCCTCACCATCGCGACCGACAACGGCATGTCCGAGGCGGTGCTCGGCACCGCGCACCGCGGGCGCCTGAACGTGCTCGTCAACACTGTCGGCAAGAGTTACGGGCAGATCTTCCGCGAGTTCGAGGGTGCACTGGATCCGGCATCGGTCCAGGGATCGGGCGACGTGAAGTACCACGTCGGGGCGACCGGAACGCACACGGCACCGTCAGGCGAGAAACTCACCGTGTCCCTCGCGTCGAACCCGAGCCACCTCGAG
>JANLTQ010000582.1:0-6684 GCA_031363005.1 Acidimicrobiia bacterium
CTTCGGAGCGTGGTGGAGGCTTCCCCTTCTTCGCGCGCTCAGTGCCCAGGGGAGCCGATTTTGGCATGCTGGTTCCCTCGCGTTGCGAGCACGAGCTGCGTGACCCTATGCTCTCGCCCTTCGCCGTCCTTTCGTGTCCGAGACCTTCTCGCTTGGACCTCCCCGGACATTTTCCCCTCTTTGAGGAGGCCATGCGTGAAGCGGACCTTCCAGCCAAACAACCGGAAGCGCAAAAAGAAGCACGGATTTCGTCTGCGGATGAAGAACAAAGCCGGTCGTGCTGTGCTGCGGTCACGCCGAGCGCGGGGCCGCGCTCGGATTTCGGCCTGATTCACCGAGTTCGCAGCCATGCGACCTTTACTGCGCTCGTCCGGGTCCGACCGCGTCGTGACGGACCGGTCTGGGTGCGTCGGATCGACGGCGATGGAGTTCGTCACCCCGAGGTCGCGTACGCGATCGGACGCGCCAGTGGCAACGCCGTGATTCGCAATCGCCTGCGCCGACAACTCCGCGCCATCGTGCACGAACATCAGGCGCACCTGCGACCGGGATCGGCGTATCTCATCGGCGTGACGAAGGTCGGGAGAGACGCTTCCTTCCAGGAATTGTCAGACTCGTGCGTTCGGTGCTTGGGAGCGGACGATGCCTGAGGTGTCGCTCGCCGCTCGGGCCGGGCGCCGGGTCATTCGCGGGTATCAGGTCCTCTGGGCCGGCACGACACCTCGGTGTCGGTTCGCCCCGACGTGTTCGCAGTATGCGTATGACGCAATCGGGGTGTTCGGCTTGGCACGAGGGTCGTGGAAAGCGGTGAAGCGGGTCGGACGGTGCCACCCTTGGCACCCGGGCGGGTACGACCCCGTCGTGGATCCGAACATACATTCGGTTTCGGGAAGGTGATCACCACATGTTCGCGATAGCGATCTGGGACGGCATCCGAGAAGCACTCGGTTCGGTCCTTGCATTCTTCTACGCCGTGATTCCCAACTCGGGGGTCGCGATCATCCTGCTGACCGTCGCCGTGCGGCTGGCGCTGTTCCCGCTGACGGCGAAACAGGCGAAGTCGATGATCGCCATGCAGCGCGTGCAACCCGAGATCAAGAAGCTTCAGGCGAAGTACAAGAACGACAAGCAGAAGCTCAACGAAGAAATGATGAAGTTCTACAAGGAGAACGAGATCAACCCACTCGGTGGTTGTCTCCCCCTCGTGCTCCAGATGCCGATCTTCATCGCGCTGTACCAGACCCTCCAGCAGATCGAGAAGTTCATCCCCCGCGGTTCGAAGATGTTCGCCGACATCTGTGGCGCTTCGGCCCAAGCCTCGAGTTGTAAGTCGAAGGCGCTTCCGTTCATCGCGGACATGAACCTGCGGAAATCGGCGAGCTCCATCGTGAACGGCAAGAACACCGACATCACCGACGCGATCCCGTATCTGGTGCTCGTGGCCGTGGTGCTCATCAGCGGGTACTTCCAGCAGCGTCAGACGATGCGGAACCAGACGACCCCCAACCCGCAGATGGCGATCATCAGCAAGGTGTTTCCCATCGTCTTCGGGTTCATCTCGTGGGGCCTCCCGTCCGGCGTGGTGTTGTACTTCTTCACCTCGAACCTCTGGCAGATCGGCCAGCAGGAGGTGGTCTTGCGCACCATTGGGACGGCGGCCGGACCCCCACCCAAGCGCGGCCGACTCGCGGATCCCGCCGCATCACCGAGCGGCAAAGCGATCGTGGTCGACGACGCGCCACCGAAAGGCACGCGCACGTCGTCTGCTGGGACCGACTCTGCCCCTGCGAAGAAGAGTGACAACTCGGCCCGGTCGAAGAAGGACACGACCAACGGCCGACGCGAGGGCAACGGATCGAACGGCCAAGGGCAGACGCCGAACCAGCAACGCAGCAACCGAAAGCGGAAACGTTAAATGGAATGGGTACAGACCACGGGAAAGACCGTTGACGAGGCCCTCGAGGCCGCGCTCGACGAGCTCGGCGTTCACCAAGAGGACGTGGAGTTCGAGGTGCTGGAAGAGCCGAAGGCGGGTCTCTTCGGCCGGTTCGGTGGCAGCGATGCACGGATCCGCACCCGCCTGAAACCAATTTCGCGTGAGAAGCCCCAGGACACGAGACGGGGTCGCACAAAGGGCAACAGCCGTCGGAAAGACGGTCCGAAGCGCCCGCCGCGTTCGGCGAACCCGCCGAAGCCAAAGCCGAGTCAGGACGAAGGGGCATCACGAGTGGACGAGAACAGTGTTTCGGTGGAGGACCAGGCCGCAGTCGCGGAAGAGTTCGTGAATGGCCTGGTGATGGCAATCGGTCTCGAGGGCGACGTCACATCCAGCGTGGACGACGACATCGTCGAGATTCACGTCGAGGGTTCCGAACTCGGCCTGCTCGTCGGGCCCAAGGCCGCAACGCTGAGCGCAATCGAGGAACTGACGCGCGCGGTCGTGCAGCGCGAGGCCGGTGGACAGGCGGCTCGGGTCCGGGTCGACGTCGGTGGGTACCGAGCGAAGCGCCGCGTTGCGCTTGCGAAGTTCACCGAGTCCATCGTGGAAGAGGTGCTGAGCACCGGCGAGGCGCGGGCGCTCGAGCCAATGAGCTCGATCGACCGGAAGACCGTTCACGACACCGTGAACGAGATCGACGGCGTCGAGACCTCCTCCGAAGGCGAGGACGCGCGTCGACACGTGGTGATTCGTCCGACGTGACCGACCTCGGCGCCGTTCGCGCCGTGCTGTCGGACGCGCAACGCGTCGGTTTGCTCGGGCCTGAGCCCGTCGACCACCACATCCGGCACGCTGAGACGTGGGCTTCGATTCTCGAACCCACGGCATTCCTGGACCTGGGCAGCGGCGCCGGCGTCCCCGGATTGATCTTCGCCACATTGTGGCCTGATGTGCCGGCGACCCTGCTCGATGGTCAGCTCCGTCGGGCGGCCTGGCTGCAATCGGCGGTCGGTCGGCTCGATCTGCACCCACGGGTGACCGCGCTTGGCGGTCGGGCCGAGGAGATCGGCCACGACGCTCGCCACCGGGAGCGGTATCCGCTGGTCCTCGCCCGCTCGTTCGGTCCGCCGGCCACTGTTGCCGAGTGTGGGGCGCCGCTGGTCCAGCTGGGAGGCCACCTGAGCGTGAGCGAGCCTCCCTCCGCGTCGGAGGATCGCTGGCCGACGGCAGCATGTGGGAACCTCGGTCTCGATGTCGCGACCGGGATCGTGCGCAACGAGGCGTCCTTCGTTATCCTGTCCAAGACATCGGAGTCGCCTGGTTCTTTTCCGAGGCCGCGCCCACTTCCTTGGAAGTCGCCTCTCTGGTAGGGCATGTTTCACGTGAAACAGTTCCTCTCCATGGCGATGTTCCACGTGAAACACTCCACTCGATCGCAAGGAGTTCTGGATGGAACCGGTCGATCCCGCACGGCGTGGACGCGGTTGGTTCGGCGGGCGCCGCAAACCCGACCCGACCGACGATGCTGACTCCGACGAATCGCCGCTCACCCCGATCGAACAATCTGACTCGCCTCCGCAGGCGCTGGAAGGCACGGACCACAACATGACGCAACCACCCCCCGGCGCAGATTCGGCTCTGGACCCAATCGCTCAGGACGATCGAGATGAACCGCGCTCGGACGACGGAGCGGATGAAGTCGGGACCGATTCGCCGGCCGATGCGGACGTGACCGCTGAGTCGTCGGAATCGGCGTCCTCCGAAGTTGACGAGCCGGTCGACGTCGCGGAGTCGAGTACGGCCGTCGCGCCCGAACCGCCGTCCGCTGGTACGGACTCACCAGATCCAGATCAGCAGAGCGAGACAACGCCCGCCGAACCCGAAGCGGAAGCGCCAGACGAGTCAGAACAGCCCGTCATTCCCCCGGACCTTCCGAGGATTCTGGCGATCGCGAATCAGAAGGGTGGCGTCGGAAAAACCACGACCTCCGTCAACCTCGGCGCGTCGCTGGCCGAGATGGGCTTTCGGGTACTCGTCGTCGACCTGGATCCGCAGGGGAACGCAACGACTGGCCTCGGGGTCAACGCCCGTGAGGTCGAGGGTTCGATCTACGACGTGATCATGAGCGACGCGGCCGTCGAGGACTGCATTGAACCGACGTCGCTGAAAAACCTCTTCGTCGTCCCGGCGACCATCGATCTGGCCGGCGCCGAAATTGAGTTGGTGCCGGCGTTCAGTCGAGAGCTGAAACTGCGGCGCGCACTCCACGAAATACGCGACGACTACGACTACATCCTGATCGACTGCCCCCCGTCGCTCGGACTGCTGACGGTGAACGGGCTGGCCGCCGCTGATGATGTGTTGGTTCCTATCCAGTGCGAGTACTACGCCTTGGAGGGACTGAGTCAGCTGATCAGAAACGTCTCGCTGGTGCGAACGAATCTCAACCCGACCCTCGACGTCCGTGGGATCGTGTTGACGATGTACGACGCTCGGACCAAGTTGGCCGATCAGGTCGAGCAGGAAGTACGCCGGCACTTCGGTCGCACCGTCTATCTCACGGTGATTCCTCGCACGGTACGGCTCTCGGAGGCCCCGTCCTTTGGGCAGCCGATCATTTTGTTCGACCCCACCTCTCGCGGCGCAGTTGCGTACCGAGAACTGGCCAAGGAGGTAAGCAATGGCGCGACGCGGCGGACTGGGTAAGGGTCTCGGAGCCCTCATCCCCTCGGGGACCACGGAGACGGCGGGAGGACTGCAAGAGATCGAGGTCTCGGCGATCCGGCCGAATCAGCATCAGCCTCGAGAGCGCTTCGACGAGGAACTCCTCACGGCGCTGACCGATTCGATCCGCGAGGTCGGCATTCTCCAGCCGATCCTGGTCCGGCCGATGGGCGAGGAGTTCGAACTGATCGCCGGCGAGCGCCGGTGGCGGGCAGCACGTCGGCTCGGACTCAATCGAATCCCGGCGTTGGTGCGAACGAGTAGCGATGCGGCATCCCTCGAAGAAGCGCTCGTCGAGAATGTTCATCGCGCCGACCTCAATGCGCTCGAGGAGGCGGCTGCGTTCCAACAGCTCATCGAGGATTTCTCGCTCACCCACGACGAAGTTGCCACCCGGGTCGGCAAGAGTCGGACCGCGGTGACGAACACGCTGCGCTTGCTGCAGCTCCCGCCCTCCGTCCAGCGGTTGGTTCGCGACGGGTCACTCCCGATGGGCCACGCTCGTGCTCTGCTCGCAACCCCGGACCGCGCGTTGCAGGAGCGCCTCGCGGTGGTGATTGCACGCGAGGGATGGTCGGTGCGAGCGGTCGAGGAGGCCGTGAAGGCTCCCGAACCGAAAGTACCGGGATCGAAGGCTGATGCCAACCGGGCGACGAATCCACTCCGACCGCCTGCCCTCGCAGAACTGGAAGGGCTCCTCGGCGATCAGCTGGAGACCCGGGTGCATATTGCGATGGGTTCCAAGCGCGGCAAGATCACGATCGAGTTCTCGGACTTCGAAGATCTCGAGCGGATCTACAAGATCATTTCCGCCTGAGTGCGTCGCCCGGCGCGTCGGCGGATGGAGAACCGTCCGTCCGGTGGGTCACGGCGCCGAGAGGTCTTCGGTTTGGGGCTCTTCGAACGCACGGCGAATACCGGTCCCGATCGCCGCGCCGAACTCGGAGGATCGGGTGAGCAACTTCCCAAGGTGCTCCGCGGTGCCGTCGCCCAGCGCGCACACGACCGCGGCCATCCGAGTCTCGCGGAGAACCGCGAACGCCATCCCGCTGACACCGTCACCGTCATGGGGGGACCCGCAGGCGATGAGCTCGTCGGCGATCCGGTGTGCCGCGTGCCAGCCGCGCTCGGACCGGAACGCGTCTCGTTCGTAGTAGAAGCAATGCCAACCGGGTGCGTCGCCGGATCGTGCCGCGACGAACAAGTCGGATTGCCATCGATTCGCTCGAGTGGCCAGTTGGTGGTCGTCGGCACCGGACACATCGAGCATCACCTCGGCTCCGAGGTTGGTGAGCGAACGCGCGAGTGGTGTCCCGATCTGGTCGAAACCGGGGCTGACCGAGACATAGATACGCCGGCCGTCCAGCCGCCCGCCGCGCCGCAGTTCGTCACGCTCGCGAACGCTGGCGACCGAGCCATCGGCCATGGGCTCGACGCGGCTGAGCGCATCGAGGGTTGCAGGTCCGGCAATGCCATCGACGCTCAGTCCGGAGTTGCGTTGGAACTCGCGAAGCGCGGCGGCGGTCTGCGGGCCAAAGATTGCATCTTCCCGACCCGAGTCGAAACCGAGTCGGTTGAGAAGTCGTTGCAACGCGAGGACGTCGTCACCGCGAAGGTTCGGAGATCGGTGATACAGCAACCGGTCCCCGAACGCGAAGCCACTCTCGACCAGGGCCGACCATGTCTCGGGGCCGACCACGCCGTCGACGCGGACTGAACGGCGCGTTTGGAACTCTCGGACGGCGGCTTCGGTGGTCGCGTCGAAGCGCCCGATCTCGGACGGATCGATGCGGCAGCCGGCGCCGATGAGGCGGTGCTGAAGGTCGCGGACCGGGTCTCCGTGGTGACCCCGCCGAAGCGCGGTCGTCCCGGCGACCTTCGCGAGGCCGGCCGGCGTCATCGGGTTCAGCCGATGAACTCAGAGAGGTCTTGGAGCAACTGGCCCTTGCCCTTGGCACCCACAAGGCGCTTGACCGGCTCACCGCCCTGAAAGACCAACAGGGTCGGGATGCTCATCACGT
>JANLTQ010000651.1:0-18419 GCA_031363005.1 Acidimicrobiia bacterium
CCCTGCGGGCCGGGCCGCTCAGGCCCCGTTCCGCTGGTTGACCGGCTGCAAGCGCGTGCCCGCCTCGCTGCACTCATGCTGCGGCCTCTTCTTCGGTGAGTTGGGAGGCGACGATCTCTTGGTAGGTGGGGCACGATTCGAGGAGTTCGGCGTGGGTTCCGTGCCCCACCTGCCGGCCGTCCTCGATCACGAGGATCTGGTCGGCGTGGCGGATCGTGGACACCCGTTGGGCCACGATGATCGTGACCGCGTCGGTCACCACCGGCACCAGTGCCGCGCGCAGATGGGCGTCGGTGGCGAGGTCGAGCGCCGAGAATGAATCGTCGAAGAGGTAGATGCCAGGGCGCCGGACGAGCGCGCGGGCGATGGCCAACCGTTGTCGTTGGCCGCCGGAAACGTTCGATCCGCCCTGCGCGACGACCGCGTCGAGCCCACCGGGCATGGCCGCGACGAATCCCATTGCCTGGGCCACCTCGAGCGCGGCCCACAACTCTTCGTCGGTGGCATCGGGGTTGGCGTGACGCAAGTTGCTGGCAACACTGCCGGTGAAGAGGTACGGCTTCTGTGGGACGAGACCGATCCGACTCCACAGCAGTTCGGGCTCGATGTCTCGGACGTTGATGCCGTCTACGAGGACCTCGCCGCCGGTGGCGTCGAACAATCTCGGCACCAGATTCAACAGCGTCGTCTTGCCGGCGCCGGTGCTCCCGATGATGGCGACGGTCTCGCCGGCCCCGGCGCGGAAGGTGATGTCACACAGCACCGGGTTCTCAGCGCCGGGATACTTGAACTCGACGTTGCGCAGTTCGAGTGAACTCGGGCCGTCCAGGTGGGTGACGGGGTTCGTCGGCGGAACGACCGACGACGTCGCGTTGAGCACCTCCTGAATTCGTTCGGCGCTCACGGATGCTCGCGGCGCCATGACCGCGACGAACGTCGCCATCATCACAGACATCAAGATCTGAATGAGGTAACTGAGGAACGCGATGAGCGCGCCCACTTTCATCTGGCCGTTGTTGATCCGGTCGGCGCCGATCCAGATCGCCGCGACGCTGGACGCATTCAAAACGAACACGACGGTCGGGAACATGAAGGCCATGAGTCGGCCGGCGCGCAGCGAGGTCATGGTGAGGTCGTCGTTGGCGTGAGCGAACCGGTCCGCTTCGTGGGGTTCGCGCACGAACGCACGAACCACCCGGATACCGGTGATCTGTTCCCGCAGCACTTCGTTGATGCGGTCGATACGAACCTGCATGACCTGGAACTGGGGGACCATGCGCACGATCACGAGGCCGACGGCAATGACCAGCACCGGCACACTCACGAGCAACAACAACGAGAGCGGTCCGTCCTCCCGCACCGCCATGATCGCTCCGCCGATGATCGTGATCGGGGCGGCGACGAGCAGCGTGCAGGACATGAGGACGAGGACCTGCACTTGGGTCACGTCGTTGGTGATTCGAGTGATGAGAGATGGTGCGCCGAACGCGGCCACATCCTGAGCGGAGAAGTCCGTGACGCGATGAAAGAGCGCAGACCGCACGTCGCGGCCGAACGCCATCGCCGCGCGCGCGCCGTAGCGGACCGCGGCGATGGCGAACACAACCTGCACCAGCGTGATGAGGAGCATCAGCCCGCCGGTGCGCCAGATGTAGCCCGTGTCGTGCGCGGCGATGCCCTTGTCGATGATGTCCGCGTTCAGCGACGGGAGGAACAGCGTGCCCATGGTCTGGACGAACGTCAGGGCGAGGACGACCGTTAGGAGGCCGCGATATCGGAGTAGGTACGTGCGCAGCAGTCGGATCAGCATGGCAATCCCCGTTCGTGACTCGCCGGTGCTGGGTCGTCCGTGGCGGTGACACGAATGCCGTCGAGCAGCACGGACACGATCTCCTCCGAGGTCAGGGGCGCTTCGAGCAGTAGGGCGGGATGCGTTCCCGCGATCGTGAGGCCGCGCAGGAGATGCGCGGCTTGCATCGGGCTGCGCCGCAACGAGTCACGATCGGGTTCGAAGACCTTCGCGATCTTGCTCAGGTCAGTGGACTGTTGCTGCACGGCGAGCGCCGAACTCGCCGGGCGCATCATCTCGATGGCAGTCCGGATCCGCATGATGTCGGCGACGCGACGACGCACGATCTCGACTGCGGCGATGACACGCGGTTCGAGCTCCAAGGCGGGGTCGATGGCGTCGAGCGCAGCATCGGTGGCCGCCGAGTCGAGCGCCGATTGGAGCACGGCCGCGAGTAGGGAGTCCTTGTCGGGAAACGCCCGAAAGATGGTCCCCTCGGCGATTCCGGCGGCCTCGGCGATGTGACGGGTGGTGACGGCCGATCCGTGTTCCAGGATCAAGGGCAAGGTGGCCGCAACTATGCGGGCTCGGCGCTCTTCCGGCGGAAGTGCCGAAGCGCGCCCCCGGCCCGCCTCCGGGGTCTTTGCGGAGGTTTCGGACACGCTCGGGGAGGGGGGCACCAAGCAAGTCTAGATGAGTGAGCACTCACTCATCCCACCGAATGGCACAATTCTGTTCAGTATCAGTCGCTCGCGCCGACGGCGAGCACGAACGGAATGACCGCCCCGGCGCCTGCCTCACGGAGCACGCCGCCGACCTCGGTCAGGGTCCATCGCGAGTCCGCGATGTCGTCGATCAGCAACACCGGTCCCGAAGCGACGGGGTCGATCGCCGCAAACGCGCCTCGCACGTTGGCGTGTTGTTGGGCGCTGTTCTCCATGGTTGCCTGCGGCTCCGTGGCCCGCACCTGGGTGACGACCGGGCGGTAGGGAACCCGTAACCCATCGGCGACCCGCTGCGCGAAGGACGTGACGAGTGTCGGCGAGCGAAGGGACGGCACACTGGTCACCCAGCGCGGGCGCGGATCCGGGCTCCAGTTCCGGAGGAGGCGGACGGTGGCATCCACGAGGTCGTCGGAGAACTCGCCATCCCGACGTTGATCTCGAACCAGGCCGCCCCATCCACCGTCGCCGAGGTTTGAGAGCGCCCGACCCGGTTCGAGCTGCGCGTCGGCAGGGATTCGCCCACCCTCGGCGCGCATCTTGCGCGGGTCGATCGTGAGCGGCTGGCTCCGGAGGTACTCCTGGGCTCGAACCACCAACTCGCGATCGAGTTCGACCGGCAGTCCGGATCCGGTGCACCGAGAACACCGGCCGCATGCGGTCGCGGTGGGATCGTCGAGCGCACGACCGAGCAGCTCCATGAGGCAGGTCTCGCTGGCGAGGTAGTCGTCCATGACGCGTTGTTCGGCGCGACGCTGCCGCGTCACGTTCTCGATGCGTTCGGAGGGGTACTCCCACGCCATGGCCGTGCGGCGGTACTTGGTGCCATCACGTGCCACGACACCCTCGACTTCGAGAATCTTTAACATCGAGGTGAGGCGACCACGACGAATGTTCACGTCCGCCTCGATGTCGCCGATGCGCACCCAGTCGCCCCGATCTTCGAGGAGGTCGACGATCTCGGTTGCGATCTCGACGGGCGGGAATGCGGTACGGATGAAGTAGTCCTGAATGTCGCGGTCCTCGTGGCCGCTGAGCAGAATGCCGTGAGCTTCGTTCAGCGCGCGGCCGGCGCGCCCCACTTGTTGGTAGTACGCGATGGGCGAGCCCGGCGACTGGTAGTGGATGACGAACGCGAGGTCGGGCTTGTCGTACCCCATGCCGAGCGCCGAGGTGGCGACGAGCACCTTCAGCTCGTTGGCGAGCAAACGATCCTCGAGTCGTTGTCGCAGCTCGGGATCGGTCTCCCCGCTGTACGCGGCGGCGTCGATACCTTCCCGGCTCAGCCATCCGGCGACGCGATCGCAGTCGGCCACGGTGAGGCAGTACACGATGCCGGTCCCTGCGAGGGTCGGGATGACAGTGGCGAGCCAGGCCAGTCGTTCGGGCTGACTCGGCATCCGCAGTGTGTCGAGCACCAAGCTCGGCCGTGCGAGTGACCCGCGGATGGTGCGCATCTCCGCTCCGAACTGCGACTCGATGTCCGCGACGACTCGGTCGTTGGCGGTGGCGGTGGTGCCGAGCACCGGCACCGTGTCGGGGAGGAGATCGAGCACCTGCGCGATCCGGCGATAGTCGGGCCGGAAGTCGTGACCCCAGTCGCTGATGCAGTGCACTTCGTCGACGACGAGCATCCCCACGCGCGGCGCGAGCTCGGGCATGACCGAGTCTCGGAACGAGGAGTTCGCGAATCGTTCCGGAGAGATCAGGAGCACGTCGATCTCGTCTCGTTCGAGCCGCTGCGCTATCTCGTCCCACTCGTCGCGGTTGTTGCTGTTGATGGAGACGGTGGTGACGCCTCCACGCTCACCCGATGCGATCTGGTTGCGCATCAACGCCAGGAGTGGAGAAACGATGACCGTGGGGCCGGCGCCGCGATTGCGGAGCAGCCGGGTGGCGACGAAGTACACCGCACTCTTGCCCCACCCGGTGCGCTGGACCACGAGGACGCGTCTGTGATCGGCCACCAACGCCTCGATGGCTTCGAGCTGACCCTCCCGGAAGGTGGCGTCCGACGAGCCGACAAGCGCGCCGAGGACGTCGTGCGCTTCGGCGGCCAGGCGATCGTCGGTCATGGCCGGACCGTATCCGGACCGCGCGACCATCATCGGGGCGAGGTCGTGCTGGGCGGTGATGGCACGGTCGGGGACAAGCGGGCGTCGACGGGGGTCCAACGCCTCGCCCCGGCCTGGCGTTACCGTCTTTTCCGAGGTCCACTTGGGGAGGTCGACATGTTCGGAGCCCGGCGACGCCGCCAGGAACGCGATGAGTTCCTGATGGTGCATTCGAAGATCGCCGCCATCCACGGTGACCTCCTCCGGCGCGACGAAGAGCTGCTCCAGGCGCTCTCGACGCTCACCGCTGCCACCGAGCACGTGAACGTCCGCCTCGAATCCGACTCCGCGCTGGCGCGGGTCCTCGTCGAGCTGGTCTCGGCCCGCGAGCCGACGGCCATCGACCTCACGAAAGAACGCGTGCTCGGCGGCTCCGTGACCGGCGACCTGTCGACCGAACCCGACCGTCTGGCGTCACCAACGCCGAACAGGGCGGTCTGAGCGACGCCGGAGCGTCTATTCGAACTCGTCGGGCAGTTCGGACTTGCGCTTGGTGACGAACTCGCGCAGTTCCTCGTCGACGGCGGGGTCGATCGCGGGCGGCTCGTAGCTCGCAAGCCGGGATTTCCAGATCGCGTTGGCCCGCTGGGCCGCGTCGAGCGAACCCTCTTCACTCCACTGTTCGAAGCTCGAGTTGTCGGCGATGTCCGAGCGGTAGAACGCGTGCTCGAAGTTCGCCAGCGTGTGCGCGGCGCCGAGGAAGTGCACGCCGGGTTCCTGCTCGCGGAACGCGTCCATCGCTTGGCCGTTGTCGGAGAGGTCGAGGCCTTTCGCGAAGGTGGCGAGCATTCCGAGCTGGTCGTCGTCGATGACGAACTTCTCGTACCCGATCGCCAGCCCACCTTCGAGCCACCCGGCCGCGTGCAGCACGAAGTTCACACCCGCCATGAGGGTGGGGATCAGCGTGGACGCCGACTCGTACGCGGCCTGCGCGTCCGGAACCTTCGACGCGGTGAGCGCACCCCCGGACCGGAACGGGACCCGCAGCCGGCGTGCGAGCGCGGCGCACGTGTAGAGCACGATCGCGGGCTCCGGCGTCCCGAAGGTTGGCGCGCCGGTCTGCATCGACATCGAACTTGCGAACGACCCGAAGATCACGGGCGCGCCCGGGCGGACTAACTGCACGAAGGTCATGCCCGCAAGCGCTTCGGCGAGGGTCTGCGCCGCGACCGCGGCCGAGGTCGTGGGGGCCATTGCGCCGGCGAGGATGAACGGCGTGATGATGGTCGCCTGATTGTGCTCGGCGTAGACGCGCGCGGCCTCGAGCATGGACGCGTCCCACACGAGTGGCGACGACGCGTTGATCAAGCTCGTTATCACCGTGCGGTCCTGTAAGTCGCCACCGAACCCGATGCGCGCCAGTTCGAAGCTGTCCTCGGCCCGGCTTCCCGCCGTGACCGAACCCATGAACGCCTTGTCGCTGTAACGCAGATGGGCTGAGACCATGTCCAGGTGCCGCTTGCTGACGGGGACGTCGACCGGTTCACAGACCGTTCCGCCGGAGTGGTGCAGGTGCGGCGACAGGTACGCCAGCTTCACGAAGTTCTCGAAGTCCGCGAGGGTGGCATAGCGGCGACCCTGATCGAGGTCGAAGACGAACGGTGATCCGTAATTCGGCGCGAAGACGGTGGCGTCGCCGCCGATCTGCACGTTGTTCGCCGGGTTGCGCGCGTGTTGCGTGTACACCTTGGGCGCGGTCGCCTGTACGAGCGCACGACACAAGCCGCGCGGGAACCGCACGCGTGTCCCCTGCACGTCCGCACCGGCACCGCGGAACAGGTCGATGGCGAGTTGATGGTCCCGAACCTCGATGCCCACCTCTTCGAGGATCGTGTCGGCGTTGTGTTCGACGATCGCCAGGCCTTCGTCGGACACGAGCTCGTACGGCCGCAGTTGACGGGTCAGGAACGGTTCGCGCGCGATGACGTGCGCGGCGCGCACGGCTTGCCGTCCGGCTCGCCCTCCGCTGCGCCGACCCTTGGGTTGCTCCGTCACGGTGTCTCCTTGATGGTTCGGCGCCGCCGGGTTCGGACCGGCGCGTGGCGTTCGGGAAGCTCGACGAGTTCGGCGAGGCGGGGCGTGGGCGCCGTCGTGTGAGGGAAGCCCATCGCGGCGACGAACAGTTCCTGGAAGCGTGGTTCGGTGGCCGTTTCCAGTTTGACGACATGGCGGACGGCCATCTCGATTTCGCCACGTTGCGCTCCGGACAGGAGCGCCCGCACCGCGCCGGCGCCCGCAGCGTTGCCGACGCCCCGAATACCGTCGAGGGGGCAGTCCGGGACAAGCCCGAGCACCATCGCGTACAGGGGATCGATGTGTGCCCCGAACGCGCCGGCGAGCCGTATATCGGTGACGGTCTCGAGCCCGGCGTGTTCGAGCAGCAGATCGATCCCGGCTCGCAACGCCGCCTTGGCGAGCTGGATCGCCCGCACGTCGTTCTGGGTGACGCGCAGGTGCGTCTCACCGTCATCGAAGAGGACGTACGCAAAGGTCCGGCCATCGGGGACGACGTGCGGACTGGATGTCTCGCCGGGCCGAATCGTGCCGTCGGCCGCGATCACCCCGGCAAGGAACAGTTCGGCGATCGCTTCGACGATGCCGGACCCGCAGATCCCCGTGACGGCGGGAGCCTCGGACGCGAACGGCGGATCGTCGCTCCAAAGATCAGACCCGATGACCCGCAGCCGTGGGGCGAGGGTGGTGCGGTCGATGCGGACCCGCTCGATCGCGCCGACGGTCGCGCGCTGGCCACCGCTGATCTGCGCGCCCTCGAACGCCGGACCGGTGGGGCTCGATGCCGCGAACACCGCGTCGACCGACCCCAGAACGATCTCGGCGTTGGTGCCGATGTCGACCAGTAACTGCGGATGGGCGCAACGATGAGGACCCTCGGCGAGCATCGCGGCGGCGGTGTCGGCGCCGACGTGACCGGCGATGCACGGCAGGAGGTACACGGCCGCGTTCGGGAGTCCGACGTCGAGATCGCGCGCCCGAGTGTGCACGGCTTCGTCGGTCGCGAGCTCGAAGGGTGCGGTACCGAGTGGCGTCGGATCGATGCCGAGCACGAGGTGATGCATGATCGGATTCCCGACGATCACCATGTCGAGGACGTGGGTCGGGTCGACAGCCGCTTCGCTGGTCAGCTCCCGCACGAGTTCGTCGAGCGCGGTCCGAACGGCGGCGGTCAACTGCTGCTCACCACCCGGGTTCATCATCACGTACGAGACGCGGCTCATGAGATCTTCGCCGAACCGGATCTGCGGGTTCATCCGTCCCGCCGATCCGAGGACCTCGCCCGTGGTGAGATCGCACAGGTGGCCGGCGATGGTGGTGGAACCGACGTCGATGGCGATGCCGTAGATCGCGTCGGTGAAGCCGGCGAACGCCGCGGCGAGCATGGGAGGCCCGCCGTCTGGGTCGTGTCGCAACGCCAATGTCGCGGCGCGCGGCTCGCCTGCAAACGCGCGATGCAAGGAAACGAGCGCGCCGGTGTCCACGCTGGACACCTCGATGCCGTGCTGCTCCTGCACCGCGACACGTATTTCCGCCAAGAGACTCGGGCGCGGACCATCTCGTTCTTCTATCTCCACGTAGGCGAGCGTGACCACGGGATCCACGACGAGATCGTCCAGCGCCACGGTCTTGCGCACGACCTGACGATGCACCTGGCTCGCGGCAGGCACGTCGATGACCGCGTCGCGCTGGAGCACCGCCACACATCCGAGGCGGGCGTGCGGGGCGAGCGGGCGATTGGCTCGGTAGTCGGTCTCCAACTCACCCGGTGCGGAGAGCGCCGACGCGTCCGACTCGATCGACCACTTCGCGAACGAACCGGTGGTGGGCAGGACCTGGCAATGGCCACAGATCCCGCGTCCGCCGCACACGGTGTCGAGGTCGACGCCCAACGTTCGGGCCGCGTCGAGCACGCTCGTCCCCTCGGGCACCGTTCCGGCGAGACCGGACGGCGTGAACACCACACGTATGTCGGTCACGATCCGGGTGCCGGTTCGTAACCGGAGTTGCGGGCGATCGCCGTGAGCCGATCCTTGGAGTAGTCGGCGTCGAAGCGTGTCGCAGCGGCGGCGGCCGCGGCCTGGAGCGCAGCGGCATCGAGCTCGGCCGGCAGCGGTGTTGCGTCGCGCCGCCACTCCGACACGTAGTCCGACGCCTGGGTGAGACCCGCGGCCGTCGCGGCTTCGTCCACCGCGCGCTGGAAGCGGCGGGGGAGGACGGCTTGATAGCGAGTCCGACCCTCCTGAGCGTTGACCTGGGTCGGGATGTCCCGCCACCATATGGTCACGAGCTTCGCGGTCACGTCAGGCCACCGCGGCGTGCACGGCCGCTGTCAACGGGTCGAGTCCCACGTGAACGTGTTCGAACGCGAGTCCGAGTTGCTCGGCCGCCACGTGTCCGAGGGTCGTCAGTGCGGGATCGTCGGATTGCGACAGCAACACCACGCGGGTGTAATGCGCGAAGTACTGGTCGCGCAGCTCCGGGTGGCGGGCTAACCCGAGCCCCTGCACGACCAACGCGTCGAAGTGTCGAGCGAGGAAATCGGTCAGATAGAAGGTGCCGGGCTCGGCGTCGGCCAGGGCGGCGAAGGTCGCTGCGCCGGCGAAGAACTCGTAACAATGGGCGCCGGGCAGTCGAGTCGCTCCGAGTCGCAGGACCACTGGATCGAGCAGTCCGCCGGTTCCGCAATCGGCGTAGGCGATGAACACGCGGTCGTGCGGTTCGGCGGCCGTGACCGCGCGCTCGACGGCGGCCGGAATCTCCGCGGGACGGTTGTGGAGGTTCGCCGGGAGATACACGACGTCGAAAAAGCGGTCGCCTGGCAGCTGCCCGAGCACGATCCGCAGTTCACGAACGAGTGCGCCGCACGCGACCACCAAGGTCCGGGAGGACTTCGGATCAGACACGGGCTCGACGCTGCGCGACGAGTGTCTTCGCGGTCTCGGCCGCGATCGACGCGTCGCGGCAGTACGCGTCGGCACCGACCGCGGCGCCGAACTCTTCGTTGAGCGGTGCGCCACCGACGAGCACGATGTAGTCGTCGCGCCGTCCCTTTTCCTTCAGCGTGTCGATCACGATCTTCATGTACGGCATCGTGGTGGTGAGCAGCGCCGAGAGCCCGAGGATGTCCGGCTGATGCTCGTCGAGGGCGGCGAGATACTCGTCCACCGACGTGTTGACGCCCAGGTCGATGACGTCGAATCCGGCACCTTCCATCATCATCGCCACGAGGTTCTTCCCGATGTCGTGGATGTCGCCCTTCACGGTCCCGATGACGATGGTGCCGATCGGCTTGGCGCCCGTCTCGGCGAGCAGCGGCCGCAGCAGGGCCATCCCCGACTTCATCGCGTTGGCGGATAGCAGCACCTCGGGGACGAAGAGGATGCCGTCACGAAAGTCGATGCCGACGATGCGCATGCCTTCGACGAGTGCGTCGTCGAGCACCTTCTGGGCGGAGAAGCCCCGGTCCAAAAGGATCTGGGTGCCCTCCGCAATCTCGTCGGCCAAGCCGTCGTAGAGGTCGTCGTGCATCTGGCTGATGAGCTCGGCATCGGCGAGCGTCGCCAGGTCGATGGCGTCGTCGTCTGGTTGGTCAGTCATCGGCCCCAGCCGCTCGGTCGTCGGTCGCGGTTTTCCACGATGCGGTTAGCCTCCACGATGTGGAAAGGATACTGCGCCCGCCCGTGACTCCGGTCGGAGCGGATGCCTGAGGTCCAGTCGGTCGAGCGTGCGTTCCTCGTGTTGCGGACGGTGGCGACCGAGCCGGGCGGCGTGAGCGACATCGCACGCCGGGCCGGACTCCCGGTGAGCACAACGGCCCGCTTGCTCGGAACGCTGGAGCATCTCGGCGCGATCGTGCGGGCGGAACCCGGGCCGAGCTTTCGGATCGGCCCGGCCATTGGTGACCTGGCGTCCGCCATGGACGCGTCGGCCGGCCTGGCCACGCGAGCGAGGGTGCACCTCGAGGCGCTCGTTGCCGAGGTCGGCGAGACCGCCGGTATCTCCGTGCCCAGCGGAACGCGAGAAGTTCGGTATCTGGACCAGGTCGAGTCCGACAACGACGTGATCCTGCGGGATTGGAGCGGTGTGTGCGTGCCGCTGCATGCCGTCTCGAGTGGTCTCGTCCTGCTCGCGGCGCGAACGGAGCCCGAGATTCGTGAGTACTGCGCGGGTGGGTTGGCGCGATTCACCGGTCGGACGACCACGCGGGCGGCGGACCTCAAGCGACGCCTCGCGCAGATCCGCACGGACGGCTACGCCTGGACCGTCGAGGAGTTCATCGACGGCGTGAGTTCCGTCGCCGCCCCGATCCGAGATGGCGCCGGTCATGTCATCGGAGCGCTGCACGTGCACGGCCCGAGCTATCGCGTGAAGATTTCGAACCGGTCGGTCATCCCTGCGCTGCTCGCCACAGCGGGGCGCCTCTCTACGTGACGCGAAATCCGTCGAGCCCGTAGGGTTCGGCGGATGGGCGATGAGAGAGCACCGATGATCTCGTGTCGTGGGGTGTGGAAGGTGTTCGGTCCGAAGGCCGAGCGCGTCGTCGGTTCGCCCGATGCCGATCTCCCGCGTGCAGAGCTCGAAGCGCAGACGGGCTGCGTTGCTGCGGTCAGAGACGTGAGCTTCGACGTTGCCGAGGGCGGCGTCTTCGTGGTCATGGGTCTCTCGGGCTCGGGGAAGTCCACGCTCATCCGGTGCTTCAGTCGGTTGATCGAGCCCACCGCCGGTGAGGTCCGGATCGACGGCCAGGACGTCCTCGGGCTCAATGCCGGTGAGCTCCGTGAACTCCGTCGCACGCGCCTCTCGATGGTGTTCCAGAACTTCGGACTGCTCCCGCATCGTCGTGCTCTCGACAACATTGCGTTCGGGCTCGAAGTGCAGGGCATGGGCAAGGCGGAGCGGTTGGCGCGGGCGACCGAGATGCTCGACCTCGTGGGGCTCGGTTCAGTGGGCGAGTCGTATCCGGACGAGTTGTCGGGTGGGATGCAACAACGGGTGGGGTTGGCTCGTGCGCTCGCGAACGATCCCGCCATCCTCCTGTTCGACGAACCCTTCTCTGCGCTCGACCCGCTCATCCGGCGGGACATGCAGGATGAAGTCGTCCGGCTCCAGCGTGAACTCAAGAAGACGGTGGTGTTCATCACCCACGACCTTGCGGAAGCGCTGAAGGTGGGGGACTGCATTGCGATCATGCGCGACGGTCGGTTCGTCCAGGTCGGCACGCCCGAGGAAGTGGTCGCGGCGCCGGCCGACGACTACGTGCGGGACTTCGTGCGTGATGTGCCGCGCGGCCACGTGCTCACCGCGCGCGCCATCATGAATCCCCCGGTCGAGGGCGCGATGGCACGGGTGGACGCGGCGACCAAGGTGAGTGATCTCGTGCCCGTCGTCGCCGCGACGGATGGTCCCGTCGCCGTGGTCGACGACGACGGCACCATGTGTGGTTCGGTCGATCGGGTGTGCGTCCTCGATGCGCTCGCCGACGTCCCGGTCGTCGGGTGACTGTGGCCTGATGACGTCAGCCGGCCCGCTCGTTGGTTCGACGATCTCGCGCCCGCGAGAAACGGTCGGTGATCTCGACCCTGGCCCGCCGCGGCATCACCGACGCTTTGACGGGAAGCGGATTGGCATCGCGGTCGGCGCACTCGTCGCGTTCACCGCCGTGCTGGCGATCGTCTGGGGTGACCCGCCCGCGGGTTGGTGGGACTTCGGTATCTCGCAGTGGGTGGATCACGTCGAGGAATGGCTGATCCTCAACCGCAGCGAGAACTGGGCGTTCGTCGACGGCTTCACGCCGTTCGCACATTTCCTCACCAACCTCGTGCAGTGGACGTTGGACGGCCTGCAGTTCCTCACGTGGGTGGGCGTGCTCGCGATTGCGACCCTGGTCGCGCTCCGCGTCTCCGGCTGGATCGCCGCGGCGACGGCGGCGGGTGGGGTGGTGCTGGTTGGTGTGCTCCAACTCTGGGATCCGGCGATGGAAACGGTCGCGTTGATCATCGTGTCGGTCGCGATCGCGTTCATCCTCGGGATCCCACTCGGAGTGCTGAGCGCTCGCCGTCCGACGTTCGAGCGGGCAACCAAGGTCTTTCTGGACGCGATGCAGGTCCTGCCCGCCTACTGCTACCTCCTCCCGATGGTGCTCCTCTTCGACATCGGATTTCCGCCCGCAGTCATCGCGACCGTCGTGTTTGCGCTGCCGGCGACGATCCGTTTGACCGCGCACGGGCTCCGAGGGGTTCCGTCGGTTGCGGTGGAGGTCGGGACCGCGTACGGCGCCGACTCCCGCCAAATCCTGCGGAAGATCGAACTCCCCATGGCTCGGCCGGCGTTGCTGCTCGCGGTCAATCAAACCGTCAACCTGGCGCTCGGCATCGTGGTGATCGCAGCGATTGTGGGCGCCGAGGGCCTGGGCCAGAAGGTGCTCGAGGCCCTGCAACAAGTGGACGTCGGTCAGGGCTTCCAGGCGGGCTTGGCCATCGTGACGATCGCGATCGTCTTCGATCGGATGACGCGCGGCCGCAGTGAATCCGCAGCGAGGGCGTTTCGAAAGTCACGTTCGCCCGAACGGGCTCGAGCCGAACTCATCGCCGGTGTGGTGGCGATCGTGGCGACTATCGCGATCGCCAAGGCGGCGTCGGTGGGAACGTTTCCGACCTCGGTCCACTGGTCGATCGTCAGCCCGATCAACGACGCAGTGGACTGGATCCGCGACAACTTCGGTTGGCTTGCTTCGGTGAGTGACTTCGTCGTCCGCGATGTTCTCACCCCGATGCGCGACGTCCTGACTGATCAGCCGTGGTGGGTGGTGGCCGCCGGATTCACCGCAATCGGATGGGCGAGTGGCGGCCGACGAGTCGCAGCGATCTGCGCAGTTGCGTTCCTCGTCATCGCCGGTCTGCAAACCACGCAACCTGACAGCGGGAGTATCTGGTTCGACACGATGGACACGCTTACTCAGGTCGTGATCGCGGTGGTGCTCTCCGTGGTCATCGCGATTCCCATCGGTATCGTCGCCGGGCTCAACGAACGGTTTCTCGCCGTCATCCGCCCACTGCTCGATGCGATGCAGGTCCTCCCTGCCTTCGTGTACCTCGTGCCCGTGATCGCGTTGTTCAACCCGGGCCGATTCCCCGGCATCGTCGCGTCGCTCATCTATGCGTTGCCGCTCGGTATCCGCCTCACGGCTCTCGGCATCCACGACGTCCCACCGACCACCATCGAGGCGGCGCACGCGATGGGCGCAACGCGCCTGCAGATCTTGCGGAAGGTGCAATTGCCCCAGGCGTGGCGATCGATCCTGCTGGGCATCAACCAGACCATCCTGATGGTGTTCTCGGTGGTGGTGATTGCGGGGTTGATCGGAGGCGGCGCGCTCGGTCTCGACGTGGTCTACGGTCTGACCAAGAGCCAGCTGGGGCTCGGTATCGAAGCCGGCATCGCGATCGTTGCGTTGGCCGTCGTCCTCGATCGCATCACGCAAGCGTGGGGCGCATCGACGGGCCGGCGGACGTCGCGGTCCGTGTGACGACTGAAGAAATGTCGACAAGGGGAGAGAACCAATGATGCGCACGAAGCGCGGGTTGATTGCCGGAGCCGCGATCGCGATGTTGGTGTTCGCGGCGTGCGGCAGCAGCAGCGGGAGCAAGGCGAGCCCCGACACCAAGGCAGCAAGCGACGGATCGGGGAAGTACGGCGGCGCGGTCACCATCGCGGTCAACCCGTGGGACGGCTCGGCGGCCAACGCCAACGTCGCCAAGGTGGTCCTCGAGCAGCAGGGCGTCACCGTGGCGTTGAAGGACATCGACGAGAACGCGGTGTGGGCCGGTCTCGACTCGGGCTCGATCGACGCGAACCTCGAGGTGTGGCCGTCCGGTCACGGCTCGGACATCTCCACCTACATCACGAAGAAGAAGTCGGTCGTCGACGGCGGTCTCATCGGCCCCGACGGACACATCGGTTGGTACATCCCGGACTTCGTCGCGACTGCGCATCCCGAGTTCAAGACGTGGGAAGGCCTGAAGACGCAGGCTGCGGCGGACTACTTCAAGACTGCCGAGACCGGCGACAAGGGTCAGTTCCTGCTGGGCGACCCGAGCTACGTGTCCTACGACAAGGACATCATCAAGAACCTGAACCTGCCGTTCCAGGTCGTGGTCGGCGGCAGTGAGGCAACGCTGATCACCACGCTCGACAAGGCATTCACAGACAAGTCGCCGCTGCTCTTCTACTTCTACGAGCCGCAGTGGGCGCAGTCGAAGTACAAGCTGGTCACGGTGAAGCTGCCCGACATCACCGAGCAGTGCGAGGTCTCCGCCGCCGACACCGGCAAGGACGGCAAGTACGCGTGTGACTACCCGTCGGACCAGCTGATGAAGGCGATCAGTGCGAAGTTGAAGGCGAAGAATGCAGCAGTGTTCGGGTTCCTTCAACGTATGAAGTGGACCGCCGAAGACCAGAACACCGTCACCACGTACAAGAACCAGGACGGTCTCACGATGGAAGCCGCGGCCAAGAAGTGGGTCGATGCCAATCAGGCGACGGTTGACTCCTGGGTGAAGTAACGCGCACCAGTCCAGTCCCGCGTTTTGGCGTCATGAGGTGCTCTCCAGTAGCACTTCATGACGCCAAAATCGTCGAGAGGGTGAGCGTGGATCGCAAGTGGGTGATGTGAGCACGCAGTACGACTTCATCATCGTGGGTGGCGGGTCGGCCGGGTGCGTGCTCGCCAACCGGTTGAGCGCGGATCCGTCGAATCGGGTGTTGGTGTTGGAAGCCGGCCGGCCGGACTACAAGTTCGACGTCTTCATCCACATGCCCGCCGCGCTGAGCTTCCCGATCGGCTCCCGGTTCTACGACTGGAAGTACGAATCCGAACCTGAGCCGCACATGAACGGGCGACGCATCTACCACGCTCGCGGCTAGGTGCTCGGCGGTTCCAGCTCCATCAACGGCATGATCTTCCAGCGCGGGAACCCGCTCGACTTCGAGCGGTGGGCGGCCGACCCCGGCATGGAGAGATGGAGCTACGCGCACTGTCTGCCCTACTTCAAGCGAATGGAGAACTGTCTCGCCGGTGGCGACGAGTACCGCGGCGATGACGGTCCGCTCGTCCTTGAACGGGGGCCGGCGGAGAACCCGTTGTTCCAGGCGTTCTTCGACGCCACCGAGCAAGCGGGCTACCCGCCGACCGCCGACGTCAACGGATACCGCCAGGAAGGCTTCGCCCGGTTCGACCGCAACATCTCACGTGGTCGGCGCTTGAGTGCCGCCCGCGCCTATCTGCACCCGGTGATGTCACGGCCGAACCTCGAGGTGCGGACCCGTGCGTTGATTGCCGGCGTGGTGTTCGAGGGAACGCGAGCCGTGGGCGTTGACATCGCGAAACGTGGTGGCGGTACCGAGCGCGTGCTGGGCGGCGAGGTGATCTTGTGCGGTGGGGCCATCAACTCACCGCAGCTGCTGCAGCTGTCGGGTGTGGGCAACGCATCTGCGCTCCGCGCGCTGGGCGTGCCGGTGGTGCACGATCTTCCGGGCGTCGGCGAGAACCTGCAGGACCACCTCGAGGTGTACATCCAACACGCGTGCACGCAGCCGGTGTCGATGGCGCCGATGCTCAAGATGTGGCGGCGGCCGTTCATCGGTCTCGAATGGCTCGCGCGCCGCGGTCCGGGGGCCACCAACCACTTCGAGGCCGGTGGGTTCATCCGCTCGAACGCCGACGTTGCGTACCCGAACGTGATGTTCCACTTCCTCCCGATCGCGATCCGGTACGACGGCACGGTTCCAGAAGGCGGGAGCGGTCACGGGTATCAGGTGCACGTCGGTCCGATGTACTCGGACTCGCGTGGGTCGGTGACGATCACGTCCCGTGATCCCCGCGCGAAGCCGGCGCTGCGGTTCAACTATCTGTCCACCGAGACCGACCGGCAGGAGTGGGTCGAGACGATTCGTGCGGCACGTTCCATCCTCGCTCAGCCGGCGTTTGCTCCGTTCGACGGCGGCGAGTTGTCGCCGGGACCGATGGTCGAAACCGATGACCAGATCATCGAATGGGTGGCCCGTGACGCGGAGACCGCGCTCCATCCGTCGTGCACGACCCGGTTGGGCACCGACGCGATGTCGGTACTGGACCCGGACACGTTTCGGGTCCACGGCGTCGACGGGTTGCGAGTGGTCGATGCGGGCTCCATGCGGTACGTCACCAACGGCAACATCTACGCGCCGGTGATGATGCTGGCGGAGAAGGCGGCCGACGCGGTCCTTGGCAACCAGATGCTGGCGCCCGAGACCGTCGACTTCTATCGGCACGAGGGAGAGGCGCAGTGACCGAGGTCGGACTGTTCATCGCCGGAGTGGAGGTCGCCGCAACGTCGGGCGAGACGTTCACCACCGTCAATCCGGCGACGGGCGAAACGCTTGCAACGGTGGCGCAGGCCGGCGCGGCCGACGTCGATCGCGCGGTCGCATCGGCACGCGCCGGGTTCGTGGTGTGGTCGGCGATGACCGGGGCCGAACGGGGACGCATCCTGTTGCGGGCCGCGGCGATCCTCCGGGACCGTAATGACGAGCTCGCCCACCTCGAGGTGCTCGACACCGGCAAGCCCATCGCGGAGGCCTCGGTCGTCGACGTGATCTCCGGTGCCGAGTGCATCGAGTACTTCGCGGGCGCGGCCGCGACGATTCACGGCGAGTACTACGACCTCGGAGGACCGTTCGCGTACACCCGCCGCGAACCACTCGGCGTCTGTGTGGGCATCGGTGCCTGGAACTACCCGATCCAGATCGCGTGCTGGAAGTCTGCACCCGCGCTCGCGTGTGGCAACGCGATGGTGTTCAAGCCCTCGGACCTCACGCCGTTGACCGCGATGAAGCTCGCTGAGATCTACGCCGAAGCCGGCGTTCCGGCGGGCGTGTTCAACGTGGTGCAGGGCGACGGCCGCACCGGCGACGCGCTGGTGCGCCATCCCGGCGTCGCCAAGGTGTCGCTCACGGGGTCGGTGCCCACGGGCAAGGCGATCATGGCCGCGGCGGCCGAAACGTTGAAGGCGGTCACGCTCGAGCTCGGCGGGAAGTCCCCGCTCGTGATCTTCGAGGACGCCGACCTGAATTCGGCGGTCTCGGCTGCGATGGTCGCGAACTTCTATACACAGGGCGAGATCTGCTCGAACGGCACCCGCGTGTACGTGCATCGTTCGATTCACGACGCGTTCGTCGATCGGCTGCGCCAACGTACGGAGTCCATGACGATTGGTGACCCACTCGATCCGACGACGGATGTCGGTGCGTTGATTTCCGAGGCCCACATGAAGAAGGTGCTCGGATACGTCGAGGCCGGGATCGCGGCGGGCGCGCGTGTGGTGTGCGGCGGTCGCCGAGCCCGCGGATCGGAACTGCTCGATCGCGGGTTCTTCGTCGAGCCCACGATCTTCACCGCGTGCACCGACGACATGTCGATCGTGCAGGAGGAGATCTTCGGTCCGGTCATGAGTGTGCTTGCATTCGACGACGAGGCCGACGTCGTCACGCGCGCCAACGCCACTGAGTTCGGTCTCGCGGCCGGCGTGTTCACGAATGATCTGTCTCGCGGCCACCGGGTCGCCGCCGCGCTCGAGGCCGGGATCGTGTGGATCAACACCTACAACATCACCCCGATCGAGGTGCCGTTCGGCGGCGTGAAGCAGTCCGGGATCGGCCGTGAGAACTCACTCGCCGCCGTCGAGCACTACACCCAGCGCAAGACCGTCTACGTCGAGACCGGCGGCGTAGCGGCACCGTACT
>JANLTQ010000660.1:0-2578 GCA_031363005.1 Acidimicrobiia bacterium
CCGACCTCGAGATCGACGCCTCGACGATGATCTCGCTTGCGATCAAGAGCCAGGACACCGCCGGCGTGCTGGACGAGTTGGTGCGCGTCGCACCCACGGACACGCGCGTTGCGTGCTTCCAGAACGGTGTTGCGAACGAACGCGTCGTGGCGGAGCGGTTCCCGAAGACATACGGGGTCGTGGTGATGATGCCCGCAGCCCACCTCGAGCCGGGGCGAGTGGAGGCCTACGCGTCGCCGATCCCCGGTCTCTTCGACATCGGACTCGCGTCCGGCGCGGTGGACGACGGCGCGCGGGAGCTTGCCAGCCTCCTCGGCCGGGGCGGCTTCGACGCGCGGGCCGTGCCCGACGTGATGCGATGGAAGTACACGAAGCTGCTCATGAACGTGGGCAACGCGGTCGAGGCGATGTGTGGTCATGACGAAGCCGCGATCGACTTGGTCGGCCGCGCCCGAAGCGAGGCGGTCCGCAGCTTCCGTGCCGCGCGAATCGACTTCGCATCGAGGAGGCAAGAACGCAGACGACGGGGGAAACTCCTCCAAGTGGGCGAGATCGACGGATCGGGCCGAGGCGGTGGCTCGTCGTGGCAGTCGCTTGCGCGCGGGCTCGGAACGATCGAGGCCGACGCGTTGAACGGTGAGGTTGTGCGCATCGGCGCAGCGGCCGGGGTCCCGACCCCCGTGAACGAGCTGCTGGTGGCCCGGGCGAACCAGGCCGCCGCGGACCGCGCTGCGCCGGGAACCGTCGACGCGGCCGATCTCCTCGCGGAGCTCCCGTGAACATGCCGAGCGCGGCGGGGAGGATCAGCTGGTGACCAGAAAGGTCAGCCGGTCGAGGCCAAGCCCGCCCGTGAGGAGGCGCGCCTTTCGGTCGTTGAGGAGTTGTGCGGTCCAGTCGGTGAAGCCACCGTCGCCGACCTCGATGTCCCCGGCGGGGCCGGTGACGAAGATCTTGAAGCACAGGTCGCGGTAGTACCCGCGCCCGCTCGTGCGGTCCGGATCTGCGATCACCTCGGCGCCCGTGACCACCTCGCGCACGTGGTCGACGAGTGCAGCCATGAACTCGTCGTCGCGCAGGTCGGTCAGTGCGAGCCGGACCGCCGCATCGGTGACAGATCGGATCGCGTCGACCAGCGCGCCCAGCTGTTCGCCGAGGGATTCGCGCTCGAAGGCCAGGTTGCCCCGGTCGCGACCGGCTGTGACCAGACCCAGCACGGAGAAGTGCTGCTGGCCTTGGGTGCCGAACGGCTGGGCGCGCAGGATGCGTTGCACCGCAGCGAGACGGGTCGGTCCCGTCTCGGAACGCTCAAGCGCAGCGAGGACCGCGAGTGCGTTCGTGGGGTCGGCCGCCACTTCGGCGTTGCGGATCGTGGACATGACCTTGTGCTGATGCACCGTCGCCACCGTCGAGTGGGTGCCGAGCGGAACCACCGGCGCGAGTTCGACGAAGTGGAATGTGTCCGGGATCGCATCGACGACCTGAGCGATCACTCGATGCAGGGCGCGCGCGTCGACCACTCCCGGTTCGACGAGCGGGTCCGTCCGGGCGCGGCGCATGACGTCGGCGGGGGAGAGTTGTTCTGCTCGACGGCGGGTGACCTCGAGCAGGAAGCTCGTGAGATCGGCGCCACTGACCTCGGTGGCGAGCACGTCGAGTGGCGAATCGGGATCCTCGGCCAGAGCGGTGAGTGCCCGCCGGATCGCGGCCTCCGCATCCCCTCCCATAGAGCGACGGTACTGGTCGTCGAGGCGGGGTCCCCTGGGAAATCGCCGGCGACCTCCTACGATCCACCCGGTGGCGCCGGGATCGCGAGCGAGTGGTGGTCGAGGGCCGAGGGTGATCGCCGGGGAGTTCGGTGGTCTGCGACTCGTCGCGCCGAAGGGGACGAGCACCCGGCCGACGACGGATCGGGTCAAGGAGTCGGTGTTCGGAGCGCTCGGACCGGCGCGGCTCATCGGCGCCCACGTGCTCGACGGGTACGGCGGCACCGGCGCGCTGGCCATCGAAGCCCTGAGTCGCGGTGCGGTGGACGCCACCATCGTCGAGCGAGATCCGAGGGCCATCGACGCCATTCGCCGGAACCTGGCTGCGACCCGCACGACGGATCGCGCGTCGGTGAAACGTCGAGGGTTTGCTGGTTACCTTCAGGGTGCAGCGCCGCCGACCCCGTTCGACCTGGTGTTCCTCGACCCGCCGTACGACACGAGCAGTGCCGATCTGGCCCGTATTCTGGGCCTGATCGACCAACCCGGCTGGCTCGCACCGGACCCCGGAGTGGTGATCGAACGGGGCGCGGCGGCCGGTCCGCCAACCCTTCCCGCCGGGTGGCAAGTCGCGTGGGAACGGGTCTACGGGGATACGCTCGTAGTCCTCGTCGGACCGGATGCCGACACTCCACCGGCGTGACCAATACGTGACGCCGACACCAACCCAGGAGCTTCTGCCGCTGTGGCCATCGCCCTTTGCCCGGGTTCGTTCGACCCGGTCACCCTCGGTCACCTCGACATCATCGAGCGGACGTCGCGCCAGTTCGACCACGTGATCGTTGCGGTCATCCGGAACCCGCAGAAGTCGCAGT
>JANLTQ010000675.1:0-3198 GCA_031363005.1 Acidimicrobiia bacterium
CGGCGTTGAGAGATGAGCGAACAGCTGCCCGATCGAACTTTTCTTTCAATCTTTTGGGCAAAGCGGACAGGAGTTCTTGACCGCTTCGCATGATCGGCGGAGAATATCCGGCAAGATTTCGCCGAGAAATCGAAGCGACAATGGCCGTGAAGGATGCGGTCAGCTCAGCAGGGGAGCCAAAGTGGACGAGGACGGTATCCAGGTTTCGTGTTGCGGTCAGAGGCGACGATCTCCATGACGGCGCCGGGTACGCAGACGCGCGAGCGGTCTCGCCATCTCTTGTCGGAGGCGGACCTGGCTGTGCTGGAGGCGCGCAACGAGATGGGTGACATCTCCGGTGCTGACGTTGTCCGGCTCATCGACGCCGTGCGAGACCTGCAGCAGTCGATCGCCGAGTAGACGGCAGAAGGTCAGGAACTCGCAACGCCGGCCGCAGGGGAGGGGACGGTTCCCGTCGCGCGCAAGATGCTCAACAGCGCGTCGAACGGAGCCGGCCGGGCGAAGAGGTAGCCCTGACCACGCAGACAGCCTGCTGACCGGACCAGCCGGCGCGTCGCCTCCGTTTCGATTCCCTCGGCGACCACCTCGATCTGGTGCGCGTGCGCGAGGGCGACGATGGCGCGGATGGTGGGGAGGTCGGCTTCGGTCTCGAGGCGCTGGAGAAACGACCGGTCGATCTTGATCGTGTCGATCGGGAGTCGGCGCAGGTGGGTCAGGGCGCTGTAGCCGGTGCCGAAATCGTCGAGCGCAAGCCGCACGCCGAGCTCGCGGATGCGTTCGAGCACGGCAAGGTTCCACTCGCTCTCCTCGAGCATCACCGATTCGGTGATCTCGAGGATCACCAGATTCGCGGGCAGAGCGCTCTCGTCGAGGGCGGCGCGCACCAGCTCCGTGAGGTCACCGTCGCGGAACTGATGAACCGAAACGTTGATCGACACTCCGACGCCAGGAGCGACCGGTTGCCACGCCGCGCACTCCGAAATGGCGCGCCGCAGCATCCAGGTGCCGATGTCGATGATGAGGCTGGTCTCTTCGGCAGCGGGAATGAACTCGTCCGGTGGCACGAGGCCGACGCCGGGTCGGTTCCAGCGGATCAGCGCCTCGCAATATTCGGTGGCACCGGTGTCGAGATCCACGATGGGTTGGTAGTGAGCCGTGAGCTCGTCGCGCTCGACGGCGTGCCTGAGCGCAGTCTCGACTTCGAGGCGCGACGAGCTGAGGGTCGACATGTCGTTGCTGAAGAGGCGGACTCCGGCTGGACCGCGCCGCTTGGCGCGGTCCAGCGCCGTGTGGGCGAACCGCAACAAGTCTCGGGGTGTCTCCGAATTCCGACGCAGCGCAGCACCGATCGAGGCAGTGGTGAACGCCTCGCGCCCGCGTGTGAGATGGAACGGGGCGCGCAGCGCCTCCTGAATGCGGCCGGCGAGACCGACGAGCGCGGCCTCGGATTTCACCTGCTCGCACAGCACGACGAAGTGGTCGCCGCTCACGTGGGTGACCGTGTCGGCGGCGCGCACGACCTGCGTGATCCTCTCTGCGACCAAGACCAACAACTCGTCGCCGACGTCGTGGCCGAGACTGTCGTTCACGAGCGTGAAGCGATCCAGGTCGATGAAGAGCAGTCCGACGGTCGCGTCGGGCGCCGGCGCGTTCGTCGTGGCCAGTTCGGTCCACTCGAGCAGTGATCGGAGATTCGGCAGGCCGGTCAGCTCGTCCCGCTCGAGCGCGTACCGCAACGCCGATTCGGCGCTCAGCTGCTCGGTCACGTCGCGAATGATGGCGGTGAACACGTCACCGACGCTCGTCGTCACCCGGGACACCGACAGGTGCGCCTGAAACTCCGAACCCGACGACCGGGTCAGGGTGATCACCAACTGCTTCCCCAGGCCGTACGACGAAGACGCGCGGTTGAGTTCGATCGAGGAACGTTCGGGGATGAACGAGGTGTAGGAGCGGCCGATCGCGTGCTCGCGCGCCGCTTCGAACATCGCTTCTGCCGCGCCGTTGAACGTGGTGATGAGACCGTCCTCGTCGACGGTGATGATCGCGTCAGCGGCCGATTCCACGACCGCCCGGCTGCGTTCTTCGGAGTCGGCCAGCGCCTGTTGGGCCGCCTTCTCGACGGTGATGTCCCAGGTCAATACGGCCACGACGTCGGTGTCGACGGGCACGGTGACGAGTCGTCGCCACGTCAGCGGGCCATCAGGGAGTTGAATCTGGAGCTCGGTCTCGTACCGTTCTCCCCGGATCAATGCCTCGGCGTAGGCCGGGCGCGCGGCGGAGTTGTCCGCAAACCGGTCGAGTTCCGAGAGCAGCATCCCAACGGGCTCGCCGCAGACGGGCCGGTAGAGGTCGCGCACCCGGGTGTTCGCGTCGATGATGAGCCAGTCGCGTTCCTCGTCGTCGTCCCGTGGCAGTTGGCGGATCAGCGTGAAGCTGCCACCGAGCCCGTCCATGGCGGCACGATGGTGCACGAGAGCTTGCGCGCTCATCCGGGCCGGTGACGGCGCGATCGCGGTTCCGTGCTTGCGCGAGTACATAGCGGCGTCGGCGGCCTGGAGCAGCTCGTCGGGAGTCATCGACGCGGTGTGGTCGTCGACGATCCCGATCGATGCGGTCACTGCGGGTACCCCGGTCGCGGTCCACGGCTCGGCGATGACCGCGCGTATCCGTGCCACCAACGTGTCAGCATCGACATCGTCTTTGATCCGGAACAGGATCACGAACTCGTCGCCACCGAAGCGGGCGAGCATGTTCTGGCGCCCCGTCGCGCCCCGCAGTCGCGAGGTCACCTCGCGAAGCAACGTGTCGCCCGCCGAGTGCCCAAGATCATCGTTGACGGTTTTGAAGTCGTCGAGGTCGCAGAACAACTCGGCCACCGTGCCGGGAGAGGTTTCTTCGCGCAATGCCTTGGCCAGCGCCAGGTCGAATGCCGGGCGGTTGGGCAGATTGGTCAGCGGATCGTGGCGGGCGGAGTGAGCAAGCTCGGCCTCGACTTCGCGTCGCGCCTGCATGTCGGAAACGAGCGTGTCGGCCATCGTGTTGAACGAACGCGCCAGCCGCCCGAGTTCGTCGTTGGAGGAGTCGTTCACGCGGGCGGTGAGGTCGCCCCCGCTGAGGGCTTCGGCCGAGGCGGCTACTTTGCGGACTCGCCGGATGATCGATGCGAACAACAACACCAGCGACACCATGGCGATG
>JANLTQ010000696.1:0-5467 GCA_031363005.1 Acidimicrobiia bacterium
GATCGCCATCGCGGCGGTGAACACCCCGATGTGACGAGCGAAGTGACCGTGCATCTCGTCACTGTGCCCGAGGAGCAGCGGCATGGCTCCCGCAAACTGCACGACCGCGAGAATCACGGTCACCCATTGCAACGTACGAACTCGGTCGTCGCGGCCGACGGCACCCCGGCGCGGCAAGGCGGCGAAGATCGCTTCCGTTCGGTCCACCTCGATGGCGGCCGGCCCGACGCGCAGCGTTCGGTGGAAATCCGCCACCTCGGCTGACCACGTCCGACACCCCGCACACGCGCCGAGGTGGGTGTCCATCACCACGCTCGGAAGCCCCGGGTCCTCACCATCGAGCGTCGCCGAGAGCGCAAATCTGATCTGCGAACAGTCCATGAAGGGGTAGTCGCTCCCCGGCGACCGAAAGTTCCCGGATTCCGAGACGATCCGAGAAGATCTCTCGACCAGTTCCTGATGGCACCATGAGGGTCGTTCGCACTAGTCTCCGCCGCCGTGGACCGGCTGACCAGCGCACTGATGCACGCCCGCAGCGGCGACGAGCAGGCGCTCACCACTGCCATCCGAGCCGGCCAGGCCGAAGTCACCCGGTTCTTGCGTCCGCTGGTTCATCCGAACGAGCTCGACGACGTCGTCCAGGACACCTTCGTGCGCGCCTACCGCGCCTTGCCCCGCTTCCGCGGCGACGCTTCGGGCCGCACCTGGTTGCTCTCGATTGCCCGGTGCGCGGCGGCTGACGCCACCCGCCGTCGGATTCGGGAACGGCGCCGGGACCGCCTGGCCGAAACGACCGCGGTCGAAGCACCGGCGACCGACGGCGCGCACGCACTGCAGGCCCTGATCGACGGACTCGACCCGGATCGGCGCGAGGCATTCGTCCTCACCCAGCTCGTGGGTTGCTCCTACGCGGAAGCCGCCGAGATCTGCGGCGTGAAGATCGGCACGATCCGGTCCCGAGTCGGTCGGGCTCGAGACGAACTCCTCCAGCAGGTGCGTGCGGCCCGAACCGCATGACCGGACGGCGCGCCGGAGCGGCCGTCGTCATCGCACTGCTCATCCTGCTCAGTGCGACCCCCGCCGTTGCGCACACCACGGGGGGGCCTCCGGCCAGCAACTACCGCACCGAGCTCACGGGCGTGCAGCCGCCGAACGCGGGGGTCGTGGTCTCGCTCGCGCCGGATCACGAGCAACTGGAGCTCCGAGTGAGCGGCCCTCACTCCGTCACCGTCCTCGGCTACCAGGGCGAGCCGCATCTGCGCATCGACGCGCGTGGTGTCTCCGAGAACGTCCGATCACCCGCGGTCGTCGCGAATCGGAAGCGCATCCCCACCGGGCCACCCGACCGTGAGACCGGATCTCCGCGGTGGCGACGCGTCTCCCACCGACCGATCGCCCGCTGGCACGACCACCGCGCGCACTGGATAGGCGGCATCACACCTCGCGTGGTGCGGCGAGATCCGGACCACCAACACGTCGTGGTTCGATGGTCGATTCCACTCCGGATCGACGGACACCCGGCCCAGGTTCGCGGGCGCCTCCTCTGGACACCGCCCGCACCGGCGTGGCCGTGGTGGGTCGCAGCTGTGATCATCGCCAGTGTGTTGGTCACCGTCGCCGCCCGACCGCGGTTCGCACGCGCAAGTTTGGCGACCGCGCTCATCGTCATGGCCGGCACCGAAACCGTGCACCTCTGGGGCGGATGGCCCTACTCCACCGGCTCCACCGTCGGCCGCCTCGGCGACGCCATCCCCTCGATCGCCGCGATCGCCGCCTGCCTGGGGGCGCTCACCTGGCTGCTGCGCACCACGCCGTGGCGATGTGCACCCGCGCTCATCCTGGCCGGCCTCTTCGTGTTCGTCAGCGGCGGCGTCGCCGACCTCTCGAGCTTGACCCACGCGTTCGTGCCGAGCCGAGTGTCTGCTGAGTTGGCGCGGGCACTCATCGCCCTGGCCCTCGGGCTCGGTGCCGGGACCGCCGTCGCCGGTGGTCTGGGACTGCGGGCATCTCGCCCGTCGAGCTGACAGGCTGGGACGATGCCGACGATCTTCACCCGCATCATCAACGGAGAACTTCCCGGACGGTTCCTCTGGCGCGACGACGACTGCGTGGCGTTCCTGTCGATCAACCCGCTCCGCCCGGGTCATACCCTCGTGGTGCCACGCGCCGAGATCGACCATTGGGTCGACCTCCCCGTCGAGGCGAACGCGCAGCTCATGCGGGTCGCCCACGCGATCGGCGCGGCGCAGATGGAGGCGTTCCATCCCGCCCGCGTCGGCCTGATCATCGCCGGCCTCGAGGTCCCCCACGTGCATCTCCACGTGGTGCCGATCGATTCCGAACAGGACCTCAGTTTCGCCAACGCCGATCTCGCACCGTCAGCCGAGGAAATGGACGACGCCGCGCAACGCCTCCGGTCCGCGCTGCGGGCCGGGGGTGCGAGTGCCGTATCGGACTGAGCCCCCCGCCGGCCGCACCGGCTCGTGACTAACGTCGCCCGGGTGCGCCTTGCGGGTGAGCTGGCCGTGGTCACCGGATCCACTGCCGGGATCGGCGCAGCCATCGCGGTCCGATTCGCGGCCGAAGGTGCGGCAGTGGTCGTCACCGGACGTGATCGCCCACGCGCCGAAGCGGTGGCGCGCACCATCGGTGACGCCGGCGGGCATGCCCACATCATCCTCGCCGACCTGGAGCACGAGTCCGAGTGTGCGCGCCTCATCGACGAATCCGCCACCGCCCTCGGCGGACTGACGGTGCTCGTGAACAACGCCGTCTCAGCCACGGTGGACACTGTCGACGGCGCCGTCGGCGGACTCACGACCGAGGTATGGGACGCGACCCTGCGCGTCAACCTGAGCGCGCCGATGTGGCTGACCCGCGCCGCGATCGCACCCATGGTCGCTGCCGGTCACGGGGCGATCGTCAACATCTCGAGCCGGCAGGCCGAGCGCGCCAGTCCTGGCCACACCGCGTACGTCGCCAGCAAGGCCGGACTCAACGGATTCACCCGCGCCGTCGCGGTGGACTACGCGTCGAACAACATCCGGTGCAACACCATCAGCCCCGGGTACGTCCTGAACGCGCGGCGCGACCACGATCTCGGTGACGACCGCCGCGCCCAGCTCGAAGCCATGCACCTCACCCGGCTGGGCCGAGCCGACGACGTCGCGCACGCGGCCGTCTACCTCGCGAGTCGGGAGAGCGAGTTCGTCACCGGCACCAACCTCGAGCTCGACGGCGGCGCCAGCAACGCGAGGGGCGCGGTCCTCGGCTGAGCATCACCGCCGGTGGCAGGTCCTCACGCCCACATGAACGCGCCGCCGTCGGCCATGAAGGTGTGGCCGGTGAGGTACCGGCACGCATCCGAACAGAGGAACCAGGCGATCGGTCCGATGTCGGTCTCGGGGTCCCCCTGGCGCCCCATCGGACAGTTCTCCACGAACGTTCGGTACCCCTCGCTCTGCTTGGCGGCGTCACCGTGATGGTCGGCCGCCGCTGGGGCAATGCAGTTGACGACGATGCCATCAGCCGCCCACTCACGAGCCGCCGTACGCGTCAGCGCGCGCACTGCCTCCTTCGACGCGTTGTACGCGCCGAATCCGCGGCCACCCGTGATACCCATCGACGACGCGAAGTTGATGATGCGACCCCACCCCTGTGCGGCCATCGTCGGATACACGGCCTGCATCGCGGCGAGGGTGCCGCCCACCCCCGAGCGGTAGAAGACGTCGAGGTCGTCGTCGCTCACGGTCGCCATCGGTGCCATCGGTCGGAACGTCTGGGCGTTGTTGACCAACCCGTCGACCCGGCCAAAGTGTTCGATCGATGACGCCACCATCGCGTCGATCTCGTCGCGCACCATGATGTCGGTCCGCACGCCGAGCACGTCCACACCGAGTTCGGTGAGCTCGGACACCGCGGCCGACAGTCGCTCCGGGTGCCACTCCGCCACCACGATCTTGGCGCCGCCGCGGCCGAGGTGACGGGCGATCCCAAGGCCCACGCCGCGGCCGGAGCCGGTGACGATGATGACCTTGCCGTCGACCGAGTGCATCGCGCCCGCGCGTTCGTCCATCCGGTCCTCCAGGTCTGGTGACGCACGGTAACCCCCGGGTACGGTCGCTCACATGGACCGTCGCCTCGAAGATCGTGTCGTGCTCGTCACCGGCGGAGGAAGCGGCATCGGCCGAGCCACCGCGCTCGACGTCGCGGCGCGTGGGGGTGTTCCGGCGATCCTTGATCGTGATGCGCGCGGCGTGACCGAAACGGCTGCGCTCGTCACCGCGGCCGGCGGCCACGCGCTGGAACTTCCCGCCGACGTCGCGGACGAGGACGCCATGCAGGCTGCGATCGAGCGCACGGCGAGCGAACTCGGGCGCCTCGACGGCCTGGTCACCGCCGCCGGCATCTTCGACGGCCCGGATCTGCAACCGCTCGCTGACGTCACCCTCGAGACGTTCAACCGTGTCCTGAGCATCAACCTCACTGGCACCTTCCTCGCCATCAAGTACGCACTGCCCCACCTCGTGCGGAGCGAAGCCGGCGCACGGTCGAGCGTCGTCACCATCGCGTCGACCGCAGCCCTCCGCGGGCACGGATTCGGGTCCGGCTACACCGCGAGCAAGGGCGGCGTCGCCGCACTCACCAAACTCGTGGCGGTCCAGTACGGCCCGCGCGGCGTCCGGGCCAACTGCATCTGTCCCGGAGCCGTCGACACGCCGATGACGAACGGCGCCTGGGACGACGACGCGTCACGCGCGCGCATGAAACGCGCGATCCCACTCGGGGTTGTCGCGCAGGCCGGCGAGATCGCCTCGGTCGCCGGCTTCTTGCTCTCCGCCGACGCGAACCACGTCACCGGCCAGGTCATGGCCGTGGACGGCGGCAGCACCGCGATATGACCTCACCGTGGTTCGGGCTCTTCCTCCCGCAGCTGCGCATGACCTTCGGGACCATCCTGGAACGAACGCGGGCGGCCGAGGCCGCCGGCTTCGATTCGGTCTGGCTGATGGACCACCTGGCCGCACCCATGGCACCGGAGGTCGACACCTTCGAAGGGTGGACCACCGCAGCCGCGCTCGCGGCTCGGACCAGCACCATCCGGATCGGTCATCTCGTCACCTGTGACCCGCTCCGCCACCCCGCGCTCCTCGCGAAGATGGCGGCCACCGTCGATTCGATCTCCGACGGTCGCCTCGAGCTGGGCATCGGGTGGGGCTCGGTGCCCGCCGAGCTCGACACGTACGGCATCGGTGCCGCACCCCCGGCCGAACGAGCGGCGCGCCTGCGCGAGACGCTCGAAGTCCTCGACCTGATGTTCTCCGGCGAACGGTTCGACTACCGCGGCGCCCACCACACCCTCACCGGCGCGCTCGGCCGTCCCGTACCCGTCCAGACGCCGCACCCGCCGATCCACATCGGCGGTGCCGGACCTCGTCTCACCATGCCGATCGTCCGGGACCACGCA
>JANLTQ010000697.1:0-7199 GCA_031363005.1 Acidimicrobiia bacterium
AACGACGTGAACGTGGTTCCGTTCCGCACCCCCTTCAGTGTGGACCCTGCGAGCTGGCTCGACGCACGGCGCGGCGCCAATGCCATCGCCAGACCGGCGACCAGACCCACGAAGAGCAGGGCCACACCGCCCCACAGGGCAAGGTCGCCCTGGAGCCAACCCGGCTGCGATGCCACGTGAACCGATCGCCCGGTTTTCGTGGTCGCACCCGCCGGAGTACCGGCCACCACGACCGCGGCCAGGCTCGCAACCGCGAGAAGCAAACGCCGCCCGTTCATCGCCGTGCCTTGCCCTGACCCGCCACGAGCGCGATGTCCGGAGCGCCGAAGAGATGGCCCGGAACTGCGATGCCGTTCTGCTCCAACGTGTCGGAGAACTGTGGGCGTAGGCCCGTCGGCTGGGGAGACCCGGCGAAGAACCCGTCCGCGTCGATTCCGGCCGAATAGTCGAACTTGTAGAGGTCCGCCAGGGTTACGACCTCACCTTCCATTCCGCAGACTTCGGTGACCTGGGTGACCCGACGGGTGCCATCCCGCATCCGGGTGAGGTGGATGATCACGTCGACCGCGGATGCAACCTGTTCGCGGATCGCGCGCACCGGAAGATCCATGCCCGCCATCAGCACCATCGTTTCGATGCGGGCGAGCGCGTCACGCGGGGAGTTGCAGTGCAACGTGGTGAGCGAGCCGTCGTGGCCGGTGTTCATGGCCTGGAGCATGTCGAGCGCCTCGCCGCCGCGCACCTCACCGACAACGATCCGGTCCGGACGCATGCGGAGCGCGTTTCGCACCAGGTCACGAGTGGTGATCTCGCCCTTGCCCTCGATGTTGGCCGGACGACTCTCCAGCCGCACCACGTGGCGCTGGGTCAACTTGAGCTCGACGGCATCCTCGATCGTCACCACCCGCTCGGTTTCGGGAATGAAGCTGGAGACGACGTTGAGGAGTGAGGTCTTGCCGGTTCCGGTTCCCCCGGTGATGAGGACGTTGAGCTTGCCGCGCACACACGCGTCGATCAGCTCGATCATTTCGGGAGTCAGTGTGCGGAACTCGATGAGATCGTCGGGCGTGAACGCGTAGTGCGAGAACTTGCGGATGGTGAGGACCGGACCGTCAACCGCCAAGGGCGGGATGATCGCGTTGACGCGCGATCCGTCGGCCAGGCGAGCGTCGACCATCGGTGAGGACTCGTCGATACGGCGGCCCACCTTGGAGACGATGCGTTCGATGACCTGACGCAGGTGGTCCTCGGACAGGTATCGCGAGTCCGTGAGCGTGAGCTGGCCGGCCCGCTCCACGTAGATCCCGTCGCACGCATTGACCATCACCTCGGTGACGGTGGGATCGGCGAGGTACTTCTCGATCGCGCCGAGCCCGAGGACGTCGTCGGTGACTTCCGAGACGACCCGTGCCCGCTCGGCCGCCGAGAGCGGAATCTGCTCAGCTTCGATGACCCGGCTGATCTCCTGCACGACGAGTGCGTCGAGTTGTTGCTCCGACAGCGACGAGTCGTAGAGGCGTTGGCCCATCCGCGCGTACAGGGCGTCCTGCGCCCGCCGCTTGAGCGCAGCAAACGGGTCGACCACCGTGGGCGCCGATTCATGGTGCTCGAACTCTTGGCGAGAGTGCGGAATCGCCGTCTCGTCGTCAGTGAGTGCGTGGTCCTGGGCGGCCTTGAGTCGATCGGAGAGCTTCATCGGGTTTCCTTCCACCGGCGGAGCCGGCTTGCGGCCGGACCATCAGAGTTGATCGGGGCTTCGCCGGCGAGCCGATTGACCAACTCGCCGAGCGAACGACTCACGGGCGACTTCTGGGCTCCCTCGAGGACGGGGATGCCCTGGTTCATGGACAGCGGGACCGCGCGAGAACTCGGGATCGACACGCTGATCTCGAGCCCGACGGTGCCCTCGATGTCGTCGGCGGACAAACCGACGCGTGCGTCCGCCCGGTTGAGCACCAGGTGCCGGCGTTGGGTCGTGAGCCCGAGGAGGTCGAAGGCATCGACCTCCTTACGGACCGCTCGCGCGCTGGCAACGTCGGTACCGGCGACCAGCACGATGTCGGATGCGTGCTCCATCGCGGCGAGCGTGTGCTCGTCGAGTCCGGCGCCGGTGTCGATAATGACGAACCGGAACACGTCTTGGAGGAGTAGCAGGATGCGCGAGACGTCGTCCGTGCCGATGAGATCCGCATCGGCCGGAGACTCCGGTGCACACAGCACGTAGACGCCGCTCGGATGTCCGGTGAGGAACGCTTTGAGCGTCGTGGCGTCGAGGGCATCACCGGCGCGTACTGCGTCGGCAATCGTGTGTTCCGGCGCGAGCCGCAGCGCGTTGCCTACGTCGCCGAACTGGACGTCGAGATCGATGATCACCGTCTCCCCCGGGGCGGCGGTTGCGAGACCAACCGCGAGGTTCGACGCGATGGCGGTCTTGCCCGCACCACCCTTCGGGGAGACCACTGCGATCGTGCGGCGGGTCTCGGTCCTCATCGGTGCCGAGGCACGCACCTGACGACGAGCTGCGGTATCAATGGCGGCGTCGAACGCAGCGCGCACGTCCGCCAGGTCCGCAGTCGGGTCGACGATGTCTCGCACCCCGACCCGCAATGCCATCCGGTAGAGCTCCGGGGTGGGCGCGGCGACAAGAAGCACACAGAGTTCGGGGCACTCCCGGTCCAGCGCGGCTGCGGCATGGAGCGCCGCATCCGAGTCGAGGCCGGGTCCGAGCGCCACGACTCCGGCACCGTGGTCCTCGATGGCCCGCAGCATCGCCGAGTTCTCGCCGGCGAGGTCCGCCGGCCCCCAGGACTTCAGCTCGCCGTTGAGCGTGTGCTCAAACGATTCCCGAACGCGGTCCTCCCACGAGGACTCGTTCGTGGCCAGGAGGAGTCGACTCATCGATTGACCGTTCCACGAGTCTCGATGGCGGTCGGAGCATCGCTGGCGTCGGATGGCTCGATCGAGAGCCAGACCTTGCCGAACTCCTGGGTGAACACGAGGCGTTCCGTGGACGGACCGTCGAGTGCGAGCGTCACCAGCAGTTGGCTCGTCGGCGCCTGGCCGGGCTTGGCCGTGTCGGCGGTCTTCGCGTCGCTCGTGTTCTCGGTGTTGTTGAGGTTGCCCGTCAACTGCACGTTGATCACGAGCGCCTTGTGCAAGATGATGTGCGTGCTGTTCGGCGTCTTGCCGTTGGGCTGGATCTGGAGTCCGTCGATCGTGATCGGCGCTTGGTTGTTCATGTCGAACGGGTCGAACGACGCGATCACCGCGACGCGCGCCCCGGGCGTCAGGACACCGCCGATAACCCGCTGCGGGTCGAGTGCCACCGTGGTACGGAGAAGCCCGGGTGGCACCTGGACATCGGCACCGGTGGCCGAGAAGTTGCTCTTGTCGACGAAGCGGCTGGCGATGACCTGCTCACCGGCGACCAGGGTGGTACCCGAAACCTTCTTGCCCAGGCTCTTGACGTTGGTCACTGCGCCGTCGGCCATCACCTTGCGGCTGATGGATTCCAGACCCACGCTGGCGCCGAGGTCCTTGGCGGCGGTCCCGGCCGGCACGGTGGTCTTGACCGTGAGCACCTTGACGATCTTCTCGCCGGCCTGGGCACGATCATCCGCGCCCTTGACGTAGGTGACGACCGCGAGGGTCCCGACGAGTGCGAGGACCACCGAGGTGATGAGTCCTGTGATCCTTCGAGTGTCCACAGTGCAACCTTTCTGGAGTTCCGGCCCTAACAGGCGCGGGAATCGGTGGTGTTGGGATTGAGGGTGTTGACGTCGCAGATGCGAATCGCGCGCACACCGGTGTTGATGCCGGTCGTTGCGCAACAGGTGCCGGAGACGACACCTCGGGTGAAGACGAGATCCATGTAGCGAGCCGCCTGCGCCCCGGTGGTCGTGAAACCGATCAACTTCACGAAGACGAACGCCACGATGTGGAACTGCGCGTTCGAGCCGTTGCCGGCGGCGGTGTCGAACACCGGGAGGACGAAGGCCTGGCCACTGCTCTGGAGGTAGGCGAGCTCGGTGTTGAGGCTGTTGGAGAAGGCGCCGGTATCACCGGGCACGTTCTGCCCGACCGAGACCACCCCCGGGTAGCCGTTGCGCGTCCAGTTCTTGGTGTCGTTGTTCGAGTTGGACCCGCCGTCGAAGTCCATGACACCCCAGTTGCCCGGGACGTTGGTGCCACATGCGCTCGGCTGCGACTTGCCGTAGGTGATTCGGATCGTTCCCGAATCACCGACCGGCCCCGAGGGCAGGTTGAGCCACTGCGCCATCTGGAGGTTTGCGGCGAGGCACAGGCCGAACGGCCGCAGGTTGGCGGCGCCGGTTGGCGGGCCCCACTCGGCGGTGGTGATGGCGTGGATCTGCTTGCTCTTCTTGCCGAAGATCCCTGCGAAGCTGAAGTCGACGTTACGTTCCGCATCGAGCGTCACGTGGCCCGATGAGGTGCCGACGCTGGGCGAGCAGCTGGCGACACTAGCGACGGAGTTGTTACTCGCCACGAAGGATCCTGCGGCCGTCGCGCATCCCGCCTTCCCGATCGCGTAGTCCTTCGCCGACGCGAGCGCGGCACTGTCGGCCGCGGTGATGAGACCGCGGCGGGCGGCCCAGAGGTGACCACTGTCGACGGCGTAGGCCGCGAACCCGAAGATCATGACGGCGCAGATGGCGACGATGACCGCGACCGCGCCGCGTTGGTCCCGGTTCACTCGCATTTGAACTCACCCTTGCCCGTGAGGGTCACCGTCTGGTTCCCCCAGAGGGGGATGTCGAGATCGGTGTTGGCCTTGACCGTCACGGTCACGCGCGCGTCCGGCGCCTTGAGGTCGCAGGGATTGCCACTGCTCGGCGACACCGTGATGACCGGCGATTGGGTGGTGGGCAGGACGCCCGAGAGCGACGAGGTGACCTTGGCTTGAATGTTCGCCTGCGTGGACTGGGGCAGCGCGGCGACGCGCGCTCCTTCGCGGGCGGCGGCCTGAAGGCCCTGGAGGCGATTGAAGTAGATCGAGAACTGGATGATCCCGAAGACGAGCAGGATCAGGATCGGGAGGACGATGGCCATCTCGACGGCGGCGGCGCCGCGTTGGTCACGCTGGCGGTGAAGGATTCGGTGCATCGTCGACTCCTGGAGGAAAGAGGTAGTGAGAGCGGCCCCGACGCTCCGACCGCAGCCGGAGCGTCGGGGCTGCTCGTCTCCGACTTAGAACCCGTCGGTGAGGACTTTGGTGAATGCACCATCCACTGCGGTGCCGACGAGGCCGACGGTCACGGCGATGACGGCCGCGATCAACGCGACAATCATTCCGTACTCAACCGCGGTCGCACCGCGCTCGTCCGCTTCGATGTGCAGGTTCTGGAGCCGGGTCCAGAGTGCGAGGATCGTGTCGCTCATGTGTGTGTGTCTCCTTGTCGTGCGAGCGAGTGCCCGCGCTGGTTCGATGGGGACACACTGAACGATTCCATCGCCGTCGCCATCCTCAACTTTTGGGAACTGCCATCAGATGGTTCGGACGGCTCAGCGACGGACTTGAGCCTCGCGTCACTTCCGCTCATGCGACTGCGTCGCAGGCCGCTCAGGCCCCGCTCGGCGGTCTCTCGGCTGGACCGCGCGGAGCCGTCGCCTCGCTTCGGCTTCCCGCCCGGACTTTCGTGCACTTTGAGGAGCGGGAGCTCCTCACAGTGCACAGAAGTCGAGGGCTACCGCGCGGCGCGGGCGATCTCCACGGCGGACTCCTCGACGAGGAGCGCAGCGCGGGCGAACGCTTCGCCGGCCTGCCAGACGCGGTCGGTGAGCGCGAGCGCGGTCACATCACCCAACGCTGCGATCTCCTCACGCGCATCGTCGGCGATCTGACCGGCGATCACGCCACGATGCGGCACACCGATCGCGTCGGCGAGTTCGAGGACGCCGCCGACCACCTTGCCGTGAAAGCTCGTGCGGTCCAACTTGCCCTCACCGGTGATCACGAGGTCCACCGACTCGAGCACTGACTCGAGACCGACCACGTCGGCCACCGCATCAAAGCCCGGTTCGATGGTGGCGCCGATCGCGAACAGCCCACCCGCGAGTCCGCCGGCGGCACCCGCGCCTTCGACGCCCGTGACGTCCACGCCGAGTCGGTCGCGGTACGCACCCGCCACCTGTTCGAGTCGGCGCGTCAACAACCCGACCTGGGCGGGCGACGCACCCTTCTGCGGACCGAAGACCGCGGCCGCATCAAGGAACGCGGTGCGCACGTCACACGCAACGGTGACCGGCACCTGACCGAGTGACCAGTCGAGCGCTTGCACCGCGGCGAGGCCACCGTCCGTGGTGGCACTCCCGCCCACACCCACGACGACGCGCTGCGCGCCGGCGCGAATTGCGATTGCAATCAGCTCGCCCGTGCCGCGCGTACTCGCCACCAAGGGGTCACGCCGCTCCGGCGACACGAGCGCACGCCCACTCGCCTTCGCCATCTCGATGATGGCAGTGCCGTCGCCGAGCATCGCCCACTCCGCGAGCACGGGATCGCCGAGAGGCCCGGTGACCGTTTCGGTTCGCAGCGCGCCGCCACGCACCGCGCGTATGACGTCGAGGGTGCCCTCGCCGCCGTCAGCGAGCGGTAACTCGACCACGGTTTCGATCCCGGCCGACCGCAGTCCGCGCGCGATCGCCGCCGCGGCCTCAGCGGCCGACAATGTGCCGCGAAACTTGTCAGGACAAGCGACTGCCGTGCCGATCATGGCCAGTAGATTGGCTCAGCCCCCCGTCCCCCATGAGGATTCTCGTGCTCGAACGCGTTCCCCTGCTGGAAAAGAGTCTCGCCGACTACGCCGAAGTCGCCGGTGCAGACACCATCGAACGCATCCGCGCGGCCGCCGAGCCGCTGCGGGGTGCGCGCATCCTCCACGTGAACGCCACGGCGTACGGAGGCGGCGTCGCCGAACTGCTCGCCACCCACGTGCCACTGTTGCGGGATCTCGGGATCGAAGCCGAGTGGCAGGTCATCCACGGCAGCGACGAGTTCTTCGCCATCACGAAGAATGTCCACAATGCGCTGCAGGGCGCGGCCATCGAGTGGACCGCGGACATGCAACGGATCTATCTCGAGAAGGTCTTGGACAACGCTCTCCTGATGGAAGGCGAGTTCGACTACGTCGTCATCCACGACCCGCAACCGGCAGCCATCCTGTCGCTGGCGGGAGCCT
>JANLTQ010000698.1:0-16103 GCA_031363005.1 Acidimicrobiia bacterium
AGCGGCCCCCAGAGTGGACTCGATCCGAGGGCAAGGGCTACCACCGCACCGCGCGCGGCCCCGACGAGTCGCCCGCCGAGGGCCTGCGTGACCACCAGGCCTGCGAAACCGGCCACGGCAACCGCGATTTGAACTGCGGTGATGCTGTCCCCGAAGACGCCCACAACGGGGACCGTGGCGATGAGCTGACCGACAAGCGTCATTGAAACCCACGAGTTCCCGTCGAGAGTGCCGTGATGGACGAAGCGGAACAGCGTTTCGAGGTAGGACCAGTCGTCCCCACGCGGGATCCCGAGCGCCCCGTAGGAGTGCGCCACGATCAGCGGCACCACCAGGCTGATGATTGCGAGGAGGAGCAGCGCCGTGAGTTTCGACCGCTCACGGCGAGACGCGGTTTCGATCCCGCCGGCGTGTGCCCTCAACCTTGCTCCCCCCGGTCACCGAGCGTGCCCCGACATTCGCCCGCCAGCCATCCGAAACGGGACCATTGCGATTGATTGTCAGAAAATGACACTTCATCCATGGGATCGAGCCGTCGAGAAGGCCTATGGATCTCACGGTCGGCGCGATGCTATCTTTACGCCTTCTTCTCAGCGTCGGGCACCCAGAGTGGCCGTGATACCAACCGCGCCGAAGAGCACGACAACAACCTAGGACCCTGGTGAGACGGGATCCGGTAGGGACGCACCTCGATGTCAACGGAGCAGCAGCAGGTTCATGATGGCGGCCTCAGCCGCCGTCAACTGCTGACCCGCGGCGCCATCGCTGGTGGACTCGTCTGGGCTGCGCCGGTCATCCGAACCACGGCCGCCTACGCAACGACTGCGAACGGCACCGAACGGCCCTGCACCGATTTCTTCATGGTCACGATCAACCCGGCGGGCAAGGTCCTACCGCAGCCGCGCGATCTGAACAGCCGCAATGTGCCCTCCGCAATCCGGCAATGGTTTGCGGACAACCCGGCCGTACAGGTGCAGTTCCCTTCGATCCCTCCGCTCCTCACCCAGACGAGCAGTAGCGCTTGGGCGGTGCTCCTGCCCGAGATCACCGGCCCGAATGCGTCCGGTCGCCAATGCCGTATGGTCGTCGGTTGGGGCGAGAAGGGCCACAAGTACGCCGAGGGGTACGTCGACCCCAACCCGCCCCTCTCGTCCGAAGTCGGACGACGTCTCGTGTTCCCCTGCCCTGACACTGGCCACGACGACAACGGCAACCGTGGCCTGACCGCGAGCGCCACCGACACGACGGGGACCGGTACCGCTGATGCCGTCATCAGTCCGGACTCATCCCTGAGCGCGTCGGGCGCGCCGAGTGGTTCATCGACCGACGGAACAATCAGTTCCGACGGCTCCACCTCGAGTGGTGTTGTCAGCAGCGATGGCAACCCGAGCCCGACGGTGTCGAGCGATGGGTCCCCGTCGAAGACTCCGTCGAAAGACCCTCCCAACGGTTCCGGCGCCTGCATCAACTTCGTGTACCTCATCTACTGCTGCCCACGATGACCGCGAGCCTTCTCGGCCGCATCGATGATCGCAGCGCACGCGTCGTCGTCATCGGTCAGGGCTATGTCGGGTTGCCTGTTGCGATGCGAGCCTCCGAACTCGGGTTCCCGGTTCTGGGCTTCGAGGTAGACGCCCGGCGGGTCACGGCTTTGCGTGAGGGTCGTTCGTTCGTCGAAGACGTGTCGGCTGAACGGCTCGGCGCCGCGCTCGCACGCGGCTACGAGGTCAGCGATGCCGTCGACGATCTCGCCGGTTTCGACGTCGCCATCATCTCCGTACCAACACCGCTGCGAGAGGGGGTGCCGGACCTCTCCTTCGTCGAGTCGGCGACTCGCGCCCTCGCCCAGACGATGAGGCCCGGCGCGCTGGTGGTGCTCGAGTCCACGACCTACCCAGGGACGACCGAAGAGTTGGTCCGTCCGATTCTCGAGGAGTCGGGCCTGACCGCGGGCACCGACTTCCTGCTGGGCTATTCACCCGAGCGGATCGACCCGGGCAACCCCACGTGGACGTTCGAGAACACCCCGAAGGTCGTCTCAGGAATCGACGCCGGTTCGTGCCGCGCCGCCGAGGCGTTCTACGGCGTTTTGGTGGACAAAGTGGTTCCCGTCGGAACGCCCGCAGAAGCCGAACTGGTCAAGCTGCTCGAAAACACGTTTCGGCACGTGAACATCGCGCTCGTGAATGAGTTGGCGATGTTCGCCGAAGACCTCGGTGTGGACATCTGGTCTGCGATCGACGCCGCGTCGAGCAAGCCCTTCGGCTACATGCGATTCACTCCGGGTCCGGGCGTCGGTGGTCACTGCCTTCCGGTCGATCCGTCGTACCTCTCGTGGCGGGTACGTCGCCAGTCTGGGCACGCGTTTCGATTCGTCGAACTCGCGAACGACGTCAACGAGCACATGCCGGACTACGTCGCCAGCCGTGTCACCGCACTGCTGAATCGGCACGAACGCGCCGTCAAGGGAACGAAGATCCTGCTACTGGGGATGGCGTACAAAGCAGGCACGTCCGACTGGCGCGAATCGCCGTCGCTCAAGGTCGCCGAACGACTCGATGCGCTGGGCGCACATCTCACTGCGTGCGATCCGTACATCCCTGAGGTGCAACAAGTGGGCCTCCCGTGTCAGTTCGTGGAGTTCTCACCGGCTGCGCTCGAAGCGTGCGACCTGGCAATTCTGCTCGTCGACCATTCGGCGTTCGATCCGGAACTCATCTGCCGGCACGCGCCGCTGGTGTTCGACACCAAGGGAACACTGCGCGGCCAGTTGCGCAATGGCGAAACGCTCTGACGGTCCCAGAATCGCGACGACCGACGACATGACGTTTGCGACCAGGGGCGGCGCCGAGCATGCCTGGCGATGGTTCGGGTCGTCACCTCGCGCCGCGGTCGGCACGATCGTCGGCCTTCTGGTGGTCGGCGCGCTGATCCCACTCGCCGTCGCATCCCACGCCGGCGCGCTCGACATCCCGCGCAGCGACGACTGGTCCTATCTCTTGACCCTGTTCCGTTGGGTCGACCATGGCCGGCTCGGCTTCAACAACTGGGTCTCGATGACGCTGATCGGGCAACTCGTGCTGACGGTACCCATCGTCGCCGTCTTCGGACGATCGATCGAGGCCGTCCACATCTTCTCGGCGTTGCTCGGCGCCGTCGGACTCGGCGCCGTCGTCATCATCGGCAGCATGATTCTCCCCGCTCGGCGCGGGGCATTGCTCGTTGCGATCACCATTGCCCTCGGTCCGCTCTGGGCCCCGCTCGCAGCCACGTACATGACCGACGTCCCCGCGTTCACTGTCCAGATGGTGTCACTCGCTTTCGCCATTGCGGCCGTGCGTCGAGAGCGCATTTCGCTCGGACTGCTCGGTGTCGCGCTGGCCACGAGCGCGCTCGCCGTGTCCATCCGTCAGTACGAGTTGATCCCGCTCATTGCCATCCTTGCCGTCGCAGGCTGGAAGAGCGTGCAGGACGCTGACGCACGCGGCACTCGGAGGATCGCACTCATGGGCGGCGCCACGCTCCTCGCGATCGGCGCGCTGTTCGCGTGGTTCGCGAGTCTGCCCGACGCGCTCAGCCTGTCCCCCGATCCGCAGACCTCCGGCCTCGTGGCCAATCTCGTCGTGCAAAGCGCGGGCTTTGTTCGCCTGGCCGGGGTGCTGCTCATCCCCGTCGTCATCTGGGGCGGACCAATGAATGTCGTGCGGCGCGCGTGGGCGAGCTCACCAAGCTTGGCGACGATCACTGCTGGGGTCGGCTCCATCTGGATGGCGATCAGCTACGCCCGCAATCCGGCGACACCGTTCGTCGGGAACTACCTCGACCGATACGGCGTGCTGGCCGAGGACGTGTTGGGCGGACGTCGCCCTCTCGTGATTCCTGCCCACATCTTCGATGCTTTGGCGCTCGCCGGCAGCGTGGCGGCTGTGTTGCTCCTCCTCGCCGCGGTGCCCGGAGCGATTCGGCTCCGCAGGCACGTCATGAACCGAACCACCCGCCTCATCGATCCGGGGGTGGCGATCCTTGCGCTGACCGTGCTCGGGTTCTGCGGCGCGTACGCGATCGCGATCGCGACCAAGCTGCCGCTCTTCGATCGGTACGCACTCCCCGTCATCCCGCTCGTCGGACTGCTGTTCCTCGGTACTCTGCGCACCGCAGTTGATCCGTCTGCCGCTCACGCCGCACCGGCCCGCACCGTCACCCGAACCCGACTCGCGGCAACCGTGCTCGCGAGCACCGCGATGGCACTCGTGGGCTTGGCCTTCAGCACCGACTCCGCATCCTTCGACGCGACTCGCTGGCGGGTCGACACGGCCGTCACTCGCCTCGGATATTCGCCACTCGCGATCGACGGTGGATTCGAATGGGTCTCGTATCACCGTCGCGTCGGACCAACCCTGGCTGCGACCGTCGCCGAACGACAGCGTCTCCGCAAGATCTACTTCCGCGGTCTCTGTGTCGACGTCCGCGTCAATCCGCCCCCGGCGGTGCAGCGCCAGGCAATCGCACGGGCGACGATGCACGCGCTCGGACACCGCTCCGTTGTCTTCGTCGCCATCCCCAACGGTCGCCGCTGCGCCGGTGGTTCGCCGCCGGTCACGCCACGCCCGGCGAAATAGCCAGGAACCGATCGATCTCAGCGGCAGTCGTGCCACGAGCGACTCTCACCGCATCCGCGAGTTCGAGTAGCGGCGTCAACGGAGCTCGACCCGCGGGAATCGTGCCGAGTCGAGGCCCGAGCTCACCGATCACCGCCGCCGCATCCGGAGATCCGTTGACCGCGATTCCGACCAGATCGTGTCGACCCCACGGGAGTGACAACGCCTGCTCCGAGAGCGACCGTCGGGTGGCGGCCAACTTCTCCAGCGGTCCGAAGTCCACCCCGACGTCCGGCGCGCCGATGATCACCTGCGGCGGCGTGACCTGCACCATGACCATGGATGCATCCGAAACGCCCAGCCCGAGCCCGGCGGCGCTGCGCTCGAACCCGACCCTGTTCGCCGGCGCCGGCATGACCAGGACCCGGCCGTCTCGACCAACGGCGATGGCCTCGAGCAGTTGGGTGCCCGCCGCCGGCGAGTGGATCGCGATCTGTGCGAAGACTGCCCGCATCACCCGCTGCGGATCGCGACTCGTGAGCAGCACGTCCGGCCCTCGATGGAGACGTGCGAGTGCGATTGGCCCGCGATGTTGACCGCCGGACGGTACGACGAGCCCGTACGACGCGCGACCCGTCGGGGCGGTTTCGATTCGCAACGTCCGCCGACCCAGCGCGGCCGCCAGCGCGTCGGCAACCTCGGCGTCGGCGCCGATCGACACACCCAGGTCGCCGAGATCCACGATCACATGACGTTCGTACGTCGGTCCTTCGCCACACCCTGAGCACGCGGGCAGAGGCTGCAGGATCGGGAGCGTCTCATCCGTTTCCGGAGCGCGGTGTGCCGTCGCGGGAACCACCAAGCCCCGCTCGACGAGATCGCGCACACTTGCGAGTACGTCGGTCAGTACATCCTCGTACGAAACACCGAAGGACGCGGCGAACTCGTGTGCGAGCGTCGCCACGGTGACGTCATCGTCACAGCTCTGCCAGACCAGGGCCGCAGTCGGACTCAGCAGGTGCACCGCGCCATCGACGTACAGCACGACTTGACCACCCGTCGTGACCGCCTCGGGCACCGTCACCGACCGAATACTGGATGCTGGTCCGATCACGTCGGCTGCGAACGGCCGCGCATCACTCTCTGGGGATGCAGAGTCAGGATCCACGATCACGTGACTTTCGCTTCACCGATGACGTTCAACACGGCGTCGACCGCCTCGTCGAGATCACCGCTCGTCAACGTGTAGGTCGGCACATCACCGACCAGCCTGGCCAGAGTAGCGAGGGTTCCCGGCTCGTCGAGGTGGAACGTGTGGGCCGCAAGTTGACTCAATGCATCGGCGGCGCCGACCGGTTCGATGTGTGTCGGTGCCCCCACCGCGTAACGCGGCATGACGATTGCGGCGAGCGGTCGCGGTGTTGTCTCCGACCAACCGAGCACGCTCACCGGAACCACACCAGCCGATCCGAGAAACCGATCGGAGCCGACGGGCGGCGTCCACGAAACCGGTCCGAGTGCCGACGGCGCGACGCCAAGCGACACTGGCTTCGCGTACGGACGCACCTCGGCGGTTGCGGGGTCGATGGCAACGACTTCGTCGGTCAGATAGCGGAGGCCTCGACGCGCCAACGCCGCCGCCAATGTCGACTTCCCGGCGCCCATGGGCCCAGGGAGCGCGATGACTCGGCCGTCGGCAACCACGGCCGCCGCATGCATCCGAACCAGACCCGGGGAATGTTCGATCGCCTGTTGGTTCGCCTCGAACAGGAGATGAGCGAAGGCCACCGTCGGTGCAGTGGTCCGGACCAAAACGTCGCCATCGAGCGCGGTGAAGTATCCGGGCTCACCCCGGTAGGTCGTCGCTCCGATCATCAACGCACTCGGTGCAGAACCCGGGACCGCCGACGGCTCGTAGAGCTCGTCGACCAGATCGACGACGGCTCGGTCGTCGCTGTGAATAGCGACGTCAAAGTCGAGGAGGTGCATTCGCGCACTCTGGAACCAGCCCGACGAGGCGAGTATGTCGCTCCGGCGGTCGGTCATCGGACCGAATCGGGCGGTTCCCGGAATCGTCGGTACGGGTCATACCCCGGGTCGGCCGCGTACGGGTCGGGCCCGCCATCGGATTCTGTGAGACGCCCTTCATCGGTCGCCTCCTCGTAGAGCGGGGGGGCATCGTCGATGCGGGCGTTCTCTGCCGGTTCGACGCGACCGGCCAAGGCCTCCTCGATACTGACGACACCTTCTCGTTGCCACACGGGAATGCAGAGCAACGCGAGAAAGAAGGGGAGGACCTGAACCCGTTGACGGGCGAGGATTCCAAAGTTCGAGAACGCGGAAAACGCGAAGATGAAGGTCAGCGTGATCCCCATGCAATAGGCGACGTAGGGCTGGCGTCGCATCTGGCGCGCCAGTCCCCGCAGCCGTTTTCGCGCCCGCCAGACCAGCACCATGAGAAAAACGCCCTCGAATGCCGACGCCGCGGAGACGGGGCTCGAGGCTTCGAATGGGAACGGACGGAACAACACCGTCGCGATTGCGAGTGGTGCATTGGCAGGATTCGACATCGTGACCGGCGTGAACGACGACCCGGCCTCACTCGTGCGTCCTTCGGCCGAGTTGAGAGTGGCGTTGACCGTTTCGAGGTCGAGACGCTCAACGCCGAAGAACGACGCGGTCGAGGACGCAAGAGAGAGTCCCACGACGAGGAGCGCGCCGAAAAGAATGAGTCGCAGACTCGATGCCTTCGCACCCGGGCGCGATGACTTTCCGACTGCGGCCGCGAGTGCCACACCACAGAACATCGTGAGCGCGACATGCGGTCGCAGCGTGCTGACACCCGTCAATCCCGCTGCGAACATTGCTACGCCCGGGAGAAGAAATCCGGTGAGCACGCGCGCGACCCCGTAGGACGCAACGCCCAAGCAGAAGATCGCCCAACCTTCCTTTCCGAGCGACGAGGGCCAGTAGAGGAAGGACGGGAGAAAGAGCACGAGCATGCCATAGCGGAGGTGCGCTCCTTGGGGGACGGCCCGGCGGAAGGCGCGCCAGAGGAGCAGCAGCCCGACGAACGACAGGAACGAGAGAACGATTGAGCCACTCATCTCGGATGCACCCGTGAACGAGTACACGACTCCGGTCATCGTGCGCATGAAGTCCGTACCGTTCGTTGCGTCGATCTGCGAGAAGTCGAACGATCGGAACTGTGGCGCGAAGTACTGACCCCATCGGTGGTAATCCAACGAATCCGAGCGGTTGTTGTAGAGCTCGGCGACGACCAGAGTTCGCACCATCGTCCCCATGATCTTCGCCCAGAACGCCGCGAACACGAAGGACGCCAGCCACGGGTCACCGTCACGGTGGGCGATCTTCTGACCCATTTTGTGCGCAACGAAGGCCAGCACCGCGATCAAGGGCAGCGCCTCGAGGAGCGCAAAGGTCGCGGTCCCGACCGCAGCGATGATCAGCACTCCGTACGACAGCACTCCCAGCCCGATGACATAACGCGGCCACTGTGGCACGACCACACGCGCCAGCTGCCGAGCGGTGGCCAACGGCAAGGAACTGCCAGGATCCGGATCTGGCGGACTCACGCGACCCGCTCTCGGCCGACGCGCGCGTTCCACGCGCGTTGCACACGACGCCCGAATCCCCCGCCATGACGCGCCGCGTAGGTCGCGTCCACGAACACCAGCGACCTGATGTAGGAAATTTTGGCCGGGAGTCCGGAGACAGCAGGGAGCCCCGCCACCATCTGGCGGGCGTAGCTGCGTTCCGGACCGAGATAAGCACTGAGCGCGTTCCGTTCAAACCGGTCGCCGGAGTACGCCGTCGCCCACTTCGACACCGGTGTTGCCGCCAGCTGGAACGCATCCCACGTCAGCGAGATCGCGCGGGCGAGCACGATTTCGGCGCGCCACGTCTTTCCAATCCGACGGACCTGATCGAAATCGAGCTCGGTCGACCCCAGCATCTGCGCAACGTCTCGAAGCGCCACGACACGCGGCACGGCGTCTCCGAGCGCCGCGTGGTAGCAAGCGTGCACCAGCCTGAGCTCTCTCGAAAGCACCGGGACCGGGCCGTCGGCGAGGGTCACGACCTCCGAACTCCGGAACAGTTCACCGAGGTCGACCGTGAGACCGAACGGTCCGGACGCCAGCGTGCGGTGAACGTCGACCTGAACGCCGTTGAGCAGGGTCACGCACGCGCCCTTGCCGAACCTCCGATCGAACCCGGGTCGTACCTCCTGGGAGCGTCGACGGCCACCGACCGCCAGGAGCACACGGATGGCATCGTCGTACTGCGCGGACGGCACCAGTACGTCGATATCACCGAAGGCCCGCCACGCGGGATCCGGATAGTCGAGATGTGCCACCGCTGGGCCCTTCAGCACCCGCACCTCGATGGCCGCGTCGGCAAACAGCTTGACGACCTCGAGCGTCCAACGTTCGAGCCACACACATGATCGCATCGCCGCCTCGTGGCCAAGGCTCAACTGCTCCGCTTGCGCCGGCGTCGCGGAGATCAATCCTTCGGCGAGGGCGCAGGCGAGCATGGACACCGCACGTTCATCCACCGCTCGGTCGAAGAGCGCGTCCCACTCGACACCGAGCGGGAAGGCATCCAGCACCGGCGCGCCCGGCAGCCCTCGCGCACATACCGCTCCGAAGGTCAACATCATGAGACCCATTGAAGGAGACCCTCGTCGCGAAGCTCGGCGAGCGCGGGTGCAACATCCGCCGCGACGATCGCGGGGGCAACCTGGTACCGCTGCGCCAACCAGTCGACGAGCTCCGGCTCGGTGTGCGGGGTCGCGAAGAAGTCCCACACGTCGGTGCCGGTCCCTCGAAGCGTGAGCGGCCGGGTTCCGGTTGTCGCAATCAGCACCCGTCCGAAGGCGCCGTGGCGCGTCAACACGTGGAGGTTTTGGACCAACCGTTCGGAACAACCGAGGGGACGGTCAGCGTCCGACATCGCCATCGAAGCAGCTACACCCAGGGATCGTCAGGATCCGATGCTGCGGGCCGAGCGGGAAAGTGTTCCGAAGCGGTCGGCGCCGCCGGCATGGCAACGGTGGAACGTGTGGTGGAGGGTTTCGCGGCCCCCGCTTTGCGGCCACCCTTCCACGGAAGAAGCCGTTTGACGATAGACACCTCGCCGGGGTGGGCGTACCCGTACCCGTAGCCGTAGTAGCCGTAGTAGCCGTAGTAGCCCGCTCGGACACCGTGCTCCGCACCGACGATGACCACGCCGATCACCGTCGCCTCCAGGCGGCGGAGCAGTTCAGCCGCCGAAACGATGCCACTGCGGCGCGTCCAACCCGAGCGCGCGAGCAGGATTGATGCGTCCACTCCGAGCGCGAGGTCGGCGGCATCGTTCGCCAAGAGGATTGGGGGCGAGTCGACGATCACGATGTCCGCGAGCTCCATCGCGGCTGTCACCGTGGCCTTGGCGACCGCAATCGCATGCCCGGGATCGGACTTCGACGGCGCGCTGGCCGCCAACCGGACCCCCGGCACATCGGTGTCCTGGAGAATCGCCTCGAGATCATCGGGCTCGCACGTGAGGTCGAGATCGCCCATGTTCGGGTTGCGTGGTCGGTCGAAGTACCTCGTCTGGGTCGGACGCCGGAAGTCCGCGTCAATGACGATGACCGAAACGCCGGTTTCCGCGAAGGCCGCGGCCAGGTTGACGACCGAGATCGACTTACCCTCTGCCGGGCCTGGTGAGGTCACGAGCAGCGTTCGGAGCGGACGGCCTCCAGGGACACCGCTGCCGTTCGCGGCGCCACTCCCCGCGTACGCGACGTTCTTCGGATGCCGTTGCCACATCGCAAGGAGCGACGTTCGCAAGGACCGATACGCCTCTGCGGTCAGTGACGCCGGTGCGGCCGACGTCGCCACCATGAACCGATCGGAGCGATCCATCTTCACAACAGGGATCTCTGCGATGACCGGCATGCGTGCCGCGCCCTCGGTGCCCGACACGTCGCGAATACGCGCCCCGAGCAATTCGGTGATCACCAGCAACGCAAGCGCCAGGAAGAATCCGATGGCGCCACCGAGCATCATTCTCTGGTTCGGGTCGAGCGCCGAACCACCCGGCGACCTGATGAACGTCTCCGAGTCCAAGCTGGCGCGCGCGAGTGTTTCGAGCTGCGATCCCCCCGGACCGTCCCGGTCCAGTTGGAGAATGGTCTGATTCAGTTCGTCGACCCGGGTCGTGAGGTTCGCCCGACGTTGCGCCAGCTGGTTTCGCAACACCGGGTCCGGCGTCAAAGTGATCTGGAGGTCGAGTGCGGCGAACTGGCCCGTCACATCGTCCCGTTCGGACGTGGTCCGCGCCAGGGAGGCGTCATACCGAGCCTTGGCTTTCGCCACGAGGCTTCGCTGCAGTTCGTCGGCGAAAGCATTCGCGGCTTGGACGGCGACTTCCTTGCCACCCGTCGCCGAGATCGAGAGCGCGCCGGTCGCGGGATCGGGCACGGCCGCGACGGTGACGTAGTGGAGCAGATCCCCGATGTAGAACGACACGACGCCTTTTCCCTGACGAACGCTCGGAACGCCGGGATTATCCGAGTTGTTACGGTTTCGGACCGCGCTATTCGCGCTACCACCACCGGCACTCGTATCTGAAGTCGTGTCCTTTTGCTTGGCGATCGCGGGGTTGTAGAGCGTGCCGCCAAGGCTCTTGATCGCCGCGGCGGGAACGGGGCCGGCAATCGTGTTCAGCGCGAGTCGGTCGTAATCGACCGAACGCTTCGAGGTCCCGTCGCTGTCCACGGATTGCAGGAGGTGCTGCGCGCGATACGAAATGCTCGGCGCGGTTGCCTTGAGCACCGTGAGTTCGCTGGGGCGCGTCGCAAACGCCAGCAGGGATCCGATCAGCGCCCCCACAACGAGTATCCACCAGCGGCGACGCAGAATGCGGAGGTAGTCGAGCGGTCTCATAACGCAGTGGAGTCCTCTCGGGAGAGCGGGAAGGGAACGAACATGAACCGCGCGCGCTCGGAGCGCCGACGGGAAGGCCACGGAGTGTAGCTGCGATCCGGGTGCCGTTCCATAGGCGGTCAGCACCACGCAGCTCACCAAAATCGATGATTCCGAGGCCTGAAGTGGGCATCATCGACGCTCGCGGTCCCCGACTGACCACTCTGCGCAGTTGAGCGATCGTGGCGGTTACGTCCGCCCACCGCGGCGGAGGGTTCCGGACAAGAGGAGACGCGTCGGCGTCTACCATGCGCGGCCCGTCCGCGAGCATCGACAAGGAGACACCGTTGCCGGGGCTCGCCAAGCAGGCGCTCAAGTGGTCGGCCGTCGCCGCGGACAGCATTCGCCGACCGCCGCGCGGCGTCGTCGTCCTCATCTATCACCGGGTCGGTCGGCGCAGTGCACTCGACGTGGATCTCACCGTCGCCGACTTCACCCAACAAATGGAGTACCTCACGGCCTCCCAACGGGTCGTGTCACTCGACGCGGCGCTGGACCGCTTGAACGGGGCCGAACCAGCCGACTCGGGCGCGGACCCGGTCGTCATCACCTTCGACGATGGCACCGCAGATTTCGCCGAACTCGCCTACCCGGTCCTCGACCGCTTCGGCCTGGCCGCCACGTTGTACGTCGCCACCGACTTTGTCGATGCCCCGCGGTCGTTCCCGAACAACGGGACCCCGATCTCCTGGTCAGCACTGGCTGATGTCCAGGCCGGCGGTCTCATCACCATCGGATCCCACACCCACACGCACGCGCTGCTCGACCGACTCGAGCCCGCTGCCATCGGAATGGAACTCGATCGCGCCGACGATCTCATCGAGGAACACCTCGGTCACCGGCCGCGCCACTTCGCCTATCCGAAGGCCGTGGCCGGCTCGACGCCGGCCGATGCGGCGGTTCGGACGCGCTACCGCTCGGCGGCGCTCGCCGGCACCCATGCCAACCCGTACCGGACCACCGATCCCCATCGACTGGCCCGCACGCCGATCCAGCACAGCGACGGCATGCGCTTCTTCAGGGCCAAAGCCGCCGGCGGCATGCGCATGGAGGACGCACTGCGCGTGAGCGCGAATCGGTGGCGGTATCGGAGTGCAACGACATGAAACGCCGCTTGATTCATGTCACGACCACTGACATGAGTCTGGAACTGTTGCTCGGCCCGCAGCTCAGCGCGTTCGTCGATGCCGGCTACGAAGTCATCGGCGCGTCGGCTCCCGGCCGCTACGTCGGAAAGATCGAAGCACGCGGCGTCGAGCACCTCCCGCTCGCGCATGCGACTCGGTCGATGGCGCCGCGTCACGATGCCGCCGCGTTCGCGGAACTCTGGAAACGATTCCGCGAGTACCGGCCGGACATTGTTCACACCCACAATCCGAAGCCCGGTGTCTACGGTCGACTCGCAGCACGGGCCGCCGGTGTGCCGGCCATCGTGAACACGGTGCACGGCCTGTACGCAATGCCCGACGATCCCGTCGGCAAACGAGCGGCCGTCTACACACTGGAACGGTTGGCAGCCGCGGCATCACACGCTGAGCTCGTGCAGAACCTCGAGGACGTCCCGACGTTGCGATCACTTCGTATCCCGGCTCGCAAATTGACGGTGCTCGGAAATGGCGTCGACCTTCAGCGGTTTCGGCCCGACCGTTTGTCGAGCCCGGGCCGCGTGGCCCAACGATCCGAATGGGGATTGGGACCTGATGACGTCGTCTGCGGTGCCGTCGGTCGTCTCGTTTGGGAGAAGGGATATCGAGAATTATTCGCCGCAGCACGGATGCTGCGCCCGACGCACCCAAACCTCCACTTCGTCGTGATCGGGGGACTCGATGCCGCCAAGTCCGATCAGCTCGGCCCCGCCGACCTCGAGGCGATCGAACGTGAGGCCAACATCCATTTCCTGGGCCTTCGCGATGATGTGGAAGATCTCTACCCCGCGATGGATCTCTTCGTCTTGGCCTCCCATCGCGAGGGATTTCCCAGAGCGGCAATGGAAGCCGCCGCGAGCGGAGTCCCGGTCATTGCCACGGACATCCGCGGGTGCCGGCAGGTCGTCGAGCCAATGGTCAACGGAATGTTGGTGCCCGTCGGCGAGATCGACCCGTTGGCCGCGGCCATCGCCGACCTCGCCACCGATGCATCGCGTCGTCACGCCATGGGAGTCGCCGCGATCGAGAAATCCCACAACGAGTTCGATGATCGTCGAGTCATCGCCACCACTCTCGCGACCTATGACCGGCTGTGCTCGCATCGGTCGACTCGGCCGTGACCCTGCGAGCGGCGAGCGCGAGCGACGTCCCGGCGATCGCTGACCTCCACGCAACGCGCATCGACGAAGGATTCCTCACCAGTCTCGGGACACCGTTTCTCCGTCGGCTCTACGCCCGGGTGCTGCAGTCCGACGACGCATTCATCGTCGTCGACGACCTCGACGGCGTCACGACCGGTTTCGCCGCCGGCGTCGCCGATCTCGGATCTCTGTACCGCCAGTTCATCCTGCGCGATGGCTGGCGCGCCGGCCTGCGCGCCGCACCCCGCCTCCTGAAAAACATCCCCAGGGTGGTGGAGACGCTGCGGTACCCGGCGATCACGGGCGACCTCCCCGAGGCCGAGGTCTTGGCGGTCGCGGTCGCCGCGGAACGAAGCGGGCATGGCGTCGGTCGGGCGTTGGTTCGGCGCGCGATCGACGAGTTCGTCACTCGCGAAATCCGGACCGCCAAAGTGGTGACAACGGCCGACAATCACGCGGCGCTCGCGATGTACCGCGCGTGCGGATTCATCAGTGCGAATGGCGTCGAGGTTCACGCCGGCCGATCCTCGGAGGTGCTGGTATGGACGGCCTGATCGCGGCGTTCGTCGGCCTCGTCGGCGGCGTCCTCCTGACCCCACTCGTCCGGACGATTGCCCTCCGACTCGACATCGTCGATCGCCCCGGAGAACTCAAACCCCAACACGCGCCGGTCGCCTACCTCGGGGGCGTCGCCGTCTTCCTCGCGACGCTGATCGGGCCGGTGATCAGCCAACGAGCATGGGTGCTGCTGCCGATGGCGCTGGCGCTGGGACTCGGGCTCGCCGACGACGTCCGTCCACTCGCAGTTCCATTGCGGGTCGGTGTCGAGATCGGCATCGCAACCCTCGCCGCGCTCGTGGTGCCCGGTACGGGTCTGACCCGCTTCGCCACCGCCGTCCTTGTTCTGGGTCTCCTGAACGCAGTCAATCTGCTCGACGGGCAAGACGGGCTCGCCGCCGGCGTCGGCGTCGTGATTGCCGTCGGCTTTTCGTTCCTCGGCGGCCCAGCAACCGCGGTCGGCCTTGGGTTGGCCGGCGCCCTGCTCGGCTTTCTGGTTCTTAACCGCCCGCCGGCGCGCATCTACCTCGGCGACGCCGGCGCGTACTTGGTCGGGACGACCATCGCACTCCTCCCGGCACTCAGCCGCCATTCGACGATGAACTGGTCGTTGTGGTGGGCAGTGCCGTTGCTGGTTGCGATGCCAATCGCGGATACGACCATTGCAATCGCTCGACGGCTCCGGGCCCGGCGACCGCTCCTCAGTGGCGACCGCAGTCACGTCTATGACCAACTCGTCGATCGCGGGACGAGCATTGGACGCTCGACGTTGCTGTGCGTCGGCGCCCAACTCGTGTTCACGACGATCGGTGTGATCACGACCGAGGCGTCGCCCGTAGCCGCCCTCGCGGTCACGGCGCTCGTCGGCCTCGTGAGCGCGTTCGTCGCGTGGCGGGCCGGTCTGCTCACGGTTGCCCGCGAGTAGTCGGGCGGCGGGCGGAATGCGAGCGACGGCGCGTGCTCGATCGGCTGGACCCGGGACGGAGTCGCTCCGACGCACGAACGAATCCCCCGAGAGCGATCGCAACCGGAATGGCGGGTATCAGCAGCAGGACTGCGTCGGCGCCGGTCTCCTCGAGCCCGACGACTCTCGATGCGTATCCGACCACCAGCAGTTGTGATCCCAGGAGGCACCACTCATAGACGCCGAAGGTGACCGAGCGAGACAGCGCAGCGAGCCGGCCTTTCGTCAGTCTGCGACCGATTGGTTCGACAAGGAATAACCCCAGCGACGCCACTGCGCCGACGATGGACCCCGGTCGACCCCGGCCCTCAATAGCTGCCACCCAAGCGAATACACCAATGGCCGCACCGATGCCCCCCGCACCCATCCGGCTCCATCGCTTCGGCCAACCACAGAACGCGAGGGGCACCGCAGCACCAATCAGTGGCCGAACCCGTTCGGTGTCGGGCACGGTCCAATACAGCCCGGCCACGGCGACCAACCAGAGGAGTGGGCCAAGACCGAGTCGTGCGGTTCGACGGTCGAGGTCAGCGGCCAGCGGGCCGCCGATCGCCACGGCGCCGATGACGACCCACTTCGTCCACGATGGCCCGGGGAACTCGCGCGACAGTCCGACGATGAAGGCGCCCGGTACCGAGAACACCATGCCGACAAAGATCGGATTGGGAGTCCGGTCGGCGAGTTCACCGCCGACAACCAGCACC
>JANLTQ010000711.1:0-3875 GCA_031363005.1 Acidimicrobiia bacterium
GCAGCCGAGATGAACGTGATGAGACGGAGATGGCGCTTCAGCGCGTTCAGTGCGGTGGTGGACGCGCCGAATGCCAGTCCGATGACCAAGAACGAGACGCCCATCCCTATCGAATACGCGGCTAGCAGACTCACCGCGCGCGCCGAGGTCTGCGTAGCCGCCACTCCGAAGACCGCGGCGAGGACCGGTCCCAGACACGGCGACCAACCGAAGCCGAACGCGGCACCAACGATGGGTGCGGTCGCCCAACCGAACCGCCGGTTCACCTGGAACCGCTTCTCCGGATAGAGACGCGGCGCTCGTAACACCTGTGAACCGACGAGGTAGAGCGCCATCACCATGATGAGGATCCCAGACGCGCGAGTCAGCGTCTCCTGGTTGTCGAACGCCGCCTGGCCGATCCCGCTCGCCGCGAGACCGAGGATCGTGAACACCGATCCGAATCCGAGCGTGAACAACCCAGTCGTCACCGCGACTCGCCCGAGGTTGGCGCGTTCGCCTTCTTGCAGGTCCGCCACCGAGACGCCGCTCACCACGCTGAGGTAACCCGGGACCATCGGCAACACGCACGGCGACAAGATCGACACGATGCCGCCACCGAACGCGACGAGCAGCCCGACGTTGTTCGCAGTTACCGCGAGCATCACGGCGCCGAGACTATGGGGCGGTGGTCTCGTTCCCGGCGTCGCGCTCGTGATCGAGGCCGGACACGGCGACCTCGGCGCGCGCCGAGGCAATACGGCGCTCGGCAAGCTCGACGTAGTCCGCATCGGTCTCGAAACCCAAGTAACGGCGGCCGTTTCGGATGGCGGCGATGGCCGTCGAGCCGGAACCCATGAAGGGGTCGAGCACCACGTCGTCGACGTAGGTGAACAGTCGGATGCAGCGAGCAGGGAGCTCGATGGGAAACGGTGCCGGGTGGCCGACCCGCTTCGCACTCTCGGGGGCGATGTGCCAGACGTCGAGCGTCGCTTCCATGAACTCGACCTTCGAGATCGTGTTCTCGTGGGGCAGACCCTGTTTCGCTCGCTTCGCACGATCCACGGCGCGATCGAACCGGCCTTTGCTCGCAATCACGATTCGCTCGCTGAGATCGCGTAGGACCGGATTCGCGGCGCTCTGGAACGAACCCCAGGCCGTCGAGCCGGTTGCACCCTTGCCTTTGACCCAGACGATCTCACCGCGCGGCAACAGCGCGAGGTCGTCCTGCAGGATGGTCATGACGTCGGCGGCGAGGGAGCGATACGGCTTGCGGCCGAGATTGGCCACGTTCACGGCGATGCGACCCCCCGGCTCCAGCACGCGGGCGCACTCAGCGAAGACGTCTCGCAACATCTCCAGATACTCCACGTAGTCACCGGGGATGTGGCCCTGACCCATCTCCTCTTCGTAGGCCTTCCCGGCGAAGTAGGGCGGCGAGGTCACCACCAACGCGACACACGCGTCCGGCACTCCGGTCATGACTCGCGCGTCGGCCGGGATGATGCGGTCGGCGTCAGGGAGCGGATTGATGTGGGCGTCGTCGGAAACTTCGGGCGCGGTGAAGCGCTCGTAGAACGCGGACGCGTCGTGGCTCTCGCGTCGGCCCGCGCCAAAGTTGGAGGTCGACGTCGGGCGACGCCTCGGTGGCATCGCCCTACCGTACTTCCGCTCTTGCAACTGGCTTCGGCTCAGTCGAAGGGCGGGAGAGAGGGGAGGCCACCGGCAAGGAGTTCGTCGACACGGACCCGGAGTGCGGTGGCGTAGCCGTCACCGGTGAGTTGCAGATAGCGGTTCGAGCGCACCGCGTCCAGCACCATCGCGGCCGCCTGCGACGGCGGCATCCCTCGATCGGTGTTCTCGTCGATCATGCGGTCGACGAACTCTGATTCCGGACTCATCTCGGTCACCGTCGCAGCGGGCCTGTTCCGCCCCGACGACGCAATCCCCGTCTTCACCGCGCCGGGACACAACGCCGTCACCCCAATGGGTGCGCCCGACGCAGCCAGCTCACCGGCCAGGCATTCGGTGAGCCCGAGCGCGGCAAACTTCGAGGCCGTGTAGGGCGCGGAATACGCCGACGCGAAGAGTCCGGCGGCAGAGATCGTGTTCACGACGTGACCGGGCCGGGCGCGCTCGATCATTCCAGGGACGAAGGCCTGGATCCCGTTGAGAATGCCGTAGAAGTTCACCCCCATGACCCATTCGAAATCCGCGACCGGCCGGTCCCACGTGAGGCCGCCGGCGAACACCCCCGCGTTGTTGCACACGACGTCCGCACCGTCGAACTCGCGGTCCACCCGCGCGGCGAACTCGCGCATCGCACCTGCGTCGGACACGTCGACAACGGCTGCTAGCACCGTCGCGCCGCTCGAACGCAGTTGGTCCTCGGTGTTGCACAGCGCGTCGGCCTGCACGTCGGCGATGGCCACCCGCATCCCCTCGGCCGCGAACGCGTGGGCCAGTGCTTGCCCAATCCCACTTCCTGCGCCGGTCACGACTGCACATTTCCCGTCGAGCTGATCCATGCGCGCAGGCTAGGTGCCGCACGACACCGCTAGGTTCGACGCCATGCGCGTTTCGATCGGAGACACTCGCCTGTTCGTCGATGTGGAAGGGCTCGGACTCGTCCCCGATGGCGGAACCATGCGAGCTCGGCCGACCTTGATCCTCCTCCACGGTGGTCCCGGGTTCGACCACTCGAGTTTCAAACCGCACTGGTCGCAGTTCACCGACATCGCGCAGGTCGTGTACTACGACCACCGCGGCCAAGGGCGCAGTGACCGTTCGGATCCGAATACCTGGAACCTCCGGCAATGGGCCGCGGATCTCGTGGCCCTGTGCGATGCGCTGGAGATCATCGATCCCATCGTCTACGGCGTGTCTTTCGGCGGGATGGTCGCGCTCCAGTACCTCGTCGATCACCCGACCCACGCGAGTCGGGTGATCCTCGACTCCACGACCGCGCGTTCCGATCCGGCGCTGATGCTGCCGGTGTTCGAACGACTTGGCGGCACTTCCGCTCGCGACGCGGCCCGGGCCTTTTGGGCCGATCCCACACCGGACGCGACGAAGCGCTATTTCGAACTCTGCATGCCGCTCTACGGCCGCACGACCGCGCCCGACGCGACCGAGCGCATGCACCGCCAGCTCGAGGTCGCAAACTACGAACTCTTCGACCAGTGGAGTCGGGGCGAACAACGAACGTTCGATCTCACCGACCGGCTGCACCAGGTGCGGCGGCCCGTGTTGCTCCTCGCCGGGGAAGACGATCCGGTCTGTCCCGTCGCCGGGGCCGAGCTGATCGCAAGCGGCATCCCCCACGCCCGGTTCGAACGGTTCGAGAACTGCGGCCACGGCGTCTGGCGCGACCAACCTGACCAGGCATTCCGTCTGATCCGAGAATTCATACTCCGAGTCTGAACCCCACACTCGGGCGTCGCTCAGGCCGACCGACGCGGTGCTGGTGGCGCCAGACGGCGAGTTGAGGTCAGGCGGTGCGGTCCATGGCGTGGGAGTCCCAGGCGGCGAAGAGGCGGGCGTAGCGGCCGCGGCGGGCCAGCAACTCGTCGTGGGTCCCCACTTCGAGCAGGCCACCCTGGTCGACGACCGCCACGCGGTCACACCGTTGCGCGGTGGACAAGCGGTGCGCGACCACCACCACGGTCCGACCGTCGGTGAGACGAACGAGCGCCCGCTCGACCGCGTGCTCGGTCCCGGGATCGAGGTTGGACGTCGCTTCGTCGAGGACGAGCACCGCCGGGTCTGCGAGGGCGGCGCGCGCCAGCGACACGAGCTGCTTCTCCCCCGCCGACAACCTCGATCCCCGCTCACGTACCTCGGTCTCGAGACCGTCGGGGAAGGCCGCAAACGTCTCGGTCAGGCCGAGTGCTTCG
>JANLTQ010000721.1:0-9702 GCA_031363005.1 Acidimicrobiia bacterium
TCGGCGGCGGCTTTGGTGATGGCCTCGGCCTCACCGGCGACCTTGGCCGCTTGTTCCTGCAGGTCACGTTCACGCCAGTGCAGCGCAAGCAGGCTCAAGCCGAACAGGATCACCGAGGCCAGGAACGTGACGAACGGGGGAACGCGCAACGAACCGAGGTCACGTTCGAGCACCAGCACTTGGCGTTTCGTGTCCGCACACTTGGGTACGGGAGGTTTCTCACCGAATGGAACCTCGGTGGCCGAGAGCGACGGGTCGGTTTCGCACAGCGTGATGACGCCGTAGAGCGGCTTGTGCAGGCTCACGTGCACCCACGGGAACCCACCGCCGGTGGATGCGTCGAACTGGCTGAAAATCTCGCCGCCGCCGGTGAGTTGATTCTTCTGCACGATGTACCCGGTGGCGTCGGTGTAGATGGCGTACTTCCCCTCGGCGCCCGAGAGGATTTCGCCGGTCAACTCGTCCTTGGTGATGATCAGGTTGGTGTCGACGGCGGCCTTGAGGTTGGTGATGGCCGACGCGTCGGCCGGGTGGCCTTCCTTGTCCACCCGCTGCACGGCGGCGATCTTGGATCGAGCGACGTCACCGTTGTCGAGTGACTCGACTGCCTTCCACTGCGGGATCCGGCCCTTCAGCGTGTTGACCGGCGACGGGTTGGTCAGCCACAGCAACGACAGCAGCACCATGAAGCCCGACAGTCCGGCGACGGAGATGAGGAAGCCGAGGCGCGAACCCACGTTGGTGGCGAGGATGATGTACACGGTCCCCATGAAAAGGGCGACCGCGGCGATGACGACGAGGACACCGAGAATGGTCGGGTACCAGAGGTCCCGGTTCTTGATGCCTTCGGCGGCGATGACGTTCAGGGCGTGCACCATCAGCTCCTACAGGTTCCGCTCGTACTCGATGATGGCGTCGATCTGGGCCTTGGTCAGGATCTCGCCGAAGTGAGGCATGCGGCCCGACGAGATGCCGCGTACGCCGTACGCCTTGTTGGTTTCAGCACCGATCGATACCCAGTCGTACTGCTTGAGCTTGCCGGCCTCACCGGGGAACTGGCTCTCGACGGCGTCGCCCCGCAGAGACGGGCCCAGTGCTCCGCTGCCGGCCGGTTCGGGCATGGGGACATACCCGTTGCTCGGCTCCAGCGTGGACCACCCCTTGGTGTGGCAGCGCGCGCATTGGGTGTTGAAGAGCAGTTCGCCTTCGGTCATCTTGGAGACCTCGATGGCGTATTCCTTCGAGCGGCGAATGCCTTCCTGCGCCGCCTTGATGTCGCCTTGGTACTTCTGGGTCTGCAGCGGCGTCTTGGCCGCGGCCAGGCCCGCTTGCGCGGCGGCCAGCTTCTGTTCAGCCACCGCGGACGCGCTCGGGATATTCTTCGCCGGATCGCCGATGACCGAGTCCTTGTATTCGGCGATCTTCTTGGCGGCCACCTTCTTCGCTTGCGCCGGCGTGATCTGAATGCTCTTCAGGTAGGCGACGAGATCGCTGATGGCCTGGGTGTTCTTCGGGCCTCCGCCCGCAACTCCCCACGCCGGCATCGGGGTGCCCGGCCGTCCGTACACGAGGATCTGGGTGATCTGCTGGTAGGCGGTGACCGGGTCTTCGCTGTAGCGGTAGAAGACGTCGTTCAGCGACGGCACCTTCCAGATCTCCTGCACCGGTGTGGCCTTGGCGTCGCCCTGGGCCTCGGGAGTGAGCACCCAGTTCTTCGCACCACCGCTGCCGTCGGAACCGTGACAGTCCGCACACAGCAGAGACTTGGCGCCCTCGTAGTTCGGCATGGACTTGTTGGAGAACAGGACCTCACCGCGCTCGATCGCGCGCTCGTCGAAGCCGATGGCTTCCTCGTCTTGGCGGCTCGGCTCGAGCAGCCAGTAGAGCGGGAGGACGACCGCGACGATGGTCGAGAAGATCAGTGCCCAACGCAAGACGCGCGTGAGGTGCGCGTCCTCGAGGACGTCGTCGCCGTAGAACGGCGTCTGGTTCGCGGCGGTCCGCTCGTCCGGTTCGCGCCGGACGGAGAGCACTTTGGCGCCGACGATCACGACGATCACGACGACCGCCGCAACGTTGATCAGGATCAGGAGGGTGCGCAGAGTCACAGTGGCCTCTTCGGGACATTGATGTGACGATGGGACGAACGCAAGATCACACGCACGGCGGTCCTTCGGCGCCCTGACCGGTGGTGTCGGTACCGATGGGCGGACCGGTGATGGCGGTACCGGACGTGTCGATGCCGATTTTGGAGCCGGACACGGTCACGACCCATTGGTCCAGGCCCCGCGGTGCCGGCCCACCACGCTTCTCGCCGACCCGGCTGTACTTCGAACCGTGACACGGGCACTCGAACCACTGTGAGGTCTGGCACCACGGCACCCGGCACCCGAGGTGCACGCACTTCTGGTACAGCCCCACGACGCCCTGTTCCATGCCGGGGATGACCAGCGCGTACTCGTTGATCTTCTTCGCCTTGGCCACGTCCTCCGACGGGTAGGGCTGGAGGTAGGTGCGGGCGGCGGGGACGTAATACGGCTGCTTGGTCGAGTCCCAGTAGGCCTTGAGGTCGGGGAGGCTGATGCCGGCGTCGATCTTGCCGCCGAAGCCACCCGAGGACTTCGCGAAGAGAAACGCGATCGCCGCAATCCCGAAGGTGCCGACGCTGATTCCCATGGTCTGGATGATCGCCCGGTTGAAGAACTGGCGTCGGCTGACTTGGATTTCTTCGTACTCGGCCGGGGTGTAGACCGCGGCTTCGGAGGACGGTCGCTTGGCCACCCCACTGGCGCCGGAGCGAGTCTCGTCTGCGCGTTCGCGGGCCTCGGCGGACGCGTCCGGAACCGCAAGGCCGGTCGAACTCGAGTCGCTGGCCTTGGTCTCGCCCGTGAGCGTGCCGGTGACATTTCCGGAGGCATCGCTGGTACGACGCCGGGCGGACGCGAAGACAGTGATCGCCGCGAGGGCGATGACGATCGGGATGCCGATGAGCAGTGCGGTGGCCAACGGAGTTCCTTAGAGCTCGAAGAAGATGCCGTCGTTCCAGGGGAAGACGAAGTTGAAGCCTGCGCCCCGGAAGAACGAACCGATGATGACCAGAACGGACCAGAACATGAGGAAGAGCGTGAACAACGAGATCGCGAACTTCCGGTCGTTCGGCTTGTTCGACGGGTTCGAGTCCACGTACGGCGCCATCATCAGGATGAACAGACCCATCCCGGGGATCGTCACGCCCGCCACCATCGGGTGGAACATCGTGAGGAGTTCCTGGAGGCCGAGGAAATACCACGGAGCCTTCGACGGGTTCGGCGTCTGGTTGACGTCGGCGAGGCCGAGCAGCGGCGCGCGCACGATGGCGGAGAAGATCAGCAGCGTCGCGGTCATGGCGAGCGCGGCGGCGAACTCGACCACCAAGAGGTGCGGCCAGGTGTGGACCTTGTCCTGCGCCTCGGCCCGGGTCTGTTGGATCGACCCGGACTTCACCACCGTCAGCAGACGCTGGGTGTGACCGCCCGGACCGGTGCCCACGGGAGCCGCGATGGGAGCAGTCTTGGTGGCCGTGGCGACGCCACCGCCACCGGTCGCAGCACCCGGATCCTCACCGGCGAGCACGGCCTTGCGCTTGCGGGCCCGCTCGAGCAGGTGCGCCGGAACGCCACCTTTGTCTTCGGTGATCGCACCTTCGTCCGACACGCTGGCCGCGATTGGCGCAGCTTCCTCGGCCGCCGGAGTCGGCGCGTCTGGCGCAGCTTCGGCGGGGGCGTCGTCGGCACCTTCGCCGCCGGGCAGCCCGAGCGCTTTGCGTCGTTCGGCGCTGCGCTTGAGGAGATGTTCGGGGACTTCAGCCATGAGTCAGTTCCTCCCCGGCTTAGAGCGGTCCACTGATGCCGCCGTCCTTACGGACGCGCCAGAAGTGAATCGCCATGAAGATCACAATGATGAACGGGAGCAGCAGAACGTGGAGCGTGTACCACCGGAGCAACGTGTCTCCGGAGATCTCCTTGGAACCCAGCAGCGCGTACCGCATCTGGCTTCCGAAGACGGGCGTGTACCCCATCATGTTCGTACCGACGGTGACGGCCCACAGTGCGAGCTGGTCCCAGGGGAGGAGGTAGCCGGTGAAGGAGAGCATCAGCGTCAGGAGCAACAGCACGACGCCGATGACCCAGTTGAACTCACGCGGCGCCTTGTACGCGCCGTGATAGAAGACGCGGCTCATGTGCAGGAACACGGTGAGCACCATGAGGTGCGCGCCCCATCGATGCATGTTGCGCACGAGTGAACCGAACCACACCGCGGTCTCCAGCTGCTGGACGTTCGACCACGCCGCCGCTTCGGTCGGCCGGTAGAAGAACATCAGGAAGATGCCGGTGACCGTCAGCAGGATGAAGAGGAAGAACGACAGTCCTCCGAGGCAAAGCGTGTAGCTGACCTTGACCGCATGACGCTTCACCTTCACCGGGTGCAGGTGGTACAGCACGCTGTTCATGATCACGTACGAGCGGTTCCTCGGGCTGTCCGTGTAGCCCTTGCGGAAGATGGAGCCCGGCCGGATGATCGACGTGACCACCTGGGAGTTGCCGACCTTGTCGCCCATCTCTTTGGCGCGCGCGCCGAGCTTCAGTCCGCCGTTCCCGTTCCCGTTTCCGTTGCTCCCGTTGCCGTTGGCCACGAGTGCGCTCCTTCGATGTCGTATGTCGTGATGGTCGTGCTGAGCGTCAGAACCGAACGCCGTAGCTGTAGCCGTGGCGATTGGTCCGAGTGTGCGGGTCGCCCGCCGCACCTTGGGGCGCGAGCTTGCCGAGAATGATGACACCGGTGGGGCAGCGATCTACACACAGAGCGCAGCGCGTGCACACGTCTTCGTCGACGATGAACGCAACGTGGTCGCGCGGATCTTCGCCGGGCCGTTCGGTGCCGACGGCCGCGTCGATTGCGCCGACCGACACCATGTGGATGCACTTCCACGGGCAGATGTCCACACAGCCTTCGCAGAGGATGCATTCGGCTTGGTCGATGTGGAGGAACTGCTTGGGCTTGACCGCCTGGGTCAGGAAGGCGGGGTCCACTTCCTGAAGCACGTAGTCGGTCACGAACTCCGGCATCGGCGGGTTCGCATCAGTCTTGGCCATCTCAGGCCTTGGCCTTCAGTGGCCGCCCGAACCGGGACCGGCCGACTTCGACCGGCTCGCGCTCGGCGGCCTCACTGGCCGTGGAGCGCTTCTGCCACATCACGAACATGGCGATGTTGGCACCGAAGAACGCGACGTAGATGAGCACGACAAGCGGGTCACGAACGCCGTGCTGGAGGTCGATCGAGAAGGGCCAGTTCCACGCGTCGTTGAACGGGATTGCGGTGGTCGACTTGATCAGGTACCGGTTCGTCGACATACCCCAGTACTTGTCTGCGACGGTGATGAACTCATGGGGGATGACCGCGTACATGAGCAGGAAGAGTGCGAACACGTAGACCGCTCCACCCATCGCCTCGGCCCATGTGCTCTCACGGTCGGGCTTCGGGGCGCGCATGCGCTTGGCGGCCAGACCGATCATGGCGAACGTGATGAGGCCGAACCAGATGAGCCGGCCGTTGGGCGCGAGGAAATCAAGTCCGGTCCAGTTGCCGATGTTGCGAAGAACGTTGGGCATGAACGCTTGATCCCTCCTCGGGCGCACCCGGCGTTTGCCGATTGTGACCCGCACCCTTTTTGCGGGCATTTCTCTACCACGCTAGATCGCGGCCGGACACATCGTGAGGGTTGGCCGCGCGCAAGAGTTTCGCGCGGGCGGTGTGCCCAACCTGTGGTCGACGTGGGACGATGCTCTCGTGGTCGAGCCGACGCAGTCTCCAACCCGCGCGCCGGGTCGTGATCGAGTCGACGTGCTCGTCGTGGGGGCGGGTCCCGCCGGTGCCGCCGCGGCCTACTGGTTGGCCGAGCGTGGCCACTCGGTCCTCGTGGTCGAGAAGAAGCAGTTCCCGCGCGAAAAGACCTGCGGTGACGGCCTCACTCCCCGTGCCGTGCGCCAACTCAGCGATATGGGTCTGGCCAGCGCCCTCACCGAGTTCCATCGGTATGAAGGTCTCCGGTCGATGGCCCACGGCATCACGCTCGAGCTCGCCTGGCCGGACCATCCGGATTTCCCCCCGTATGGGTATGTAGTGCGTCGTCGGGACCTCGACGAGATGGTGGCAGATCGGGCAGTCAAGGCCGGAGCGACCCTCTGGCAGTCATCCGAGGCCATGGAACCGGTGGTCGAGGGCGGTTTGGTGGTCGGCGCGGCAATTCACCGGAAAGAGTCGGGGACCACGGAGATCGTTCGGGCCAAGTATGTGGTGGTGGCGGACGGAGCCAACTCGAGGTTCGGTCGGGCCCTCGGAACCCAGCGGGACCGGACCTTTCCGATGGGGATGGCGATTCGCGGCTATTTCACCAGTCCGTACCATGATGAGCCCTGGATCGAATCGCACCTGGATCTGGCGGACCGCGATGGCAATCACATGCCGGGATACGGCTGGATCTTTCCCGTCGGCGACGGCACGATCAACGTCGGTGCCGGGCTCCTGGACACCTTCACTGGATTCAAGGCGATCAACACGTCTCGGTTGATGGAAGCGTTCATGGCCACCGCTCCCGCTCGCTGGGGGATCTCGGAGGCGACGTCCTGCGGACCTCCCACCGGCGGTCGATTGCCGACGGGCGGCTCGGTCCTGCCCAAGGTCGGACCCACATGGATCGTGGCCGGCGATGCGGCGGGATCGATCAACCCGTTCAACGGCGAGGGCATCGCGTACGCCTACGAGACCGGTCGCATGGTCGCCGAGACCGTGAGCGAAGCGCTGCTCACCGGGGACGGCTTGGCGTTGGCGCGCTATCCCGAGCGGTTGGAGGAGGTCTACGGCCTGTACTTCAAGGTCGCTCGACTGTTCGTGAAGGTGATCGGCAACCCGGCGGTGATGCGGGAGTTGACTCGCGTCGGCATGCACTCACGGACCCTCATGGAATGGGTGCTGCGGATCATGGCCAACCTGCTCCGGCCTGATGAGCTCGGTCCGGCCGAAGCGGTCTACGCGGCCGTCGAGTTGCTCGTCCGAGCGTTTCCCGATCCCGTCGGTCCGCGGTCCTCGGGGTTGTACGAACGCCCGATCCAACCCATCGGGGGCTAGTGGTGGTTGCACCGACGGACGCGGTCGCGCCTGACGTCGGCCGGCTGATCCTGCTGAACGAGAATCTCGGTGGCCACGCCACGATGCACCTCCACATCTACCGGGCGCTCGCCGAGCACACCGAGGTGGACCTCGTGGCGCTCGATGTTCCGCCGCGCACCTTGATGCGGCGCATCGCCGGGCTGCACATCCCGGGATTGGCCTACCTCGACGCGGATCTCGCGCCGATCCGCGCCCAGCTCGCGCTGTCCAGTACCGCCGACCGGATGCTCCGCGCCGCGATCGCCGCCGGGCCGGTCGGCGCGATCCACGCCTACTCACAGAACGCGGTGTTGCGATCGACCGACACGTTGCGTGCCTACCCGTCGGTCGTGTCCACCGACGGCTCGGCGGCGCAGAATGCCGTGCAACTCCCCTTCCGTCGCCCCGGCCGATTCACTCCGGCCATGGCCAGGATCGGTGAGCACTACGAGGGTCGGGTCTTCGACGCCGCCACCATCGTCGTCGCCCAATCCGAATGGTGCGCCCGGGCAATCCGGCACCGCTACGACATGGGGCCGGACCGACTGCGCGTCATCCCGTTTGGCATCATCCCGCCAAATCCGGCTCCCGTGGTCGAGGCCGACGCGACTGCATTGCCCGAGATCACATTCACCGGGAACTCGATGGAGCGCAAGGGCGGCCGTGCGTTGGTGGCTGCCTACCGCGCTCGGTTGCGCGGGAAGTGCATTCTCAACCTGGTGACGCCCGAACCCGTCGAGGAAGAACCGGGGATCCGCGTGTTCTCGGATTTCACGCCGGGGGATCCTCGGCTGGTGGCGATGTTGGCGCGCTCCGCGTTGTTCGCGCTGCCGAGTGAAATCGACAAGTCGCCGTACTCGGTCTTGGAAGCGATGTTCGCCGGGTTGCCGGTTGTCTCGACGCCGGTCGGGGGGATTCCCGAGATGGTGCTCGACGGCGAGACCGGGATCCTCGTGCCACCCGGTGACGACGTCGCGATTGCCGACGCGATCGAACGCATCCTCGGCGACGACGAACTGCGAGTTCGGATGGGTCAGGCGGCACGAGTGCGGGCCCACGCGCGGTTCGACGCGCGCAAGACGACCACGGACCTCCTCGGCGTTCTCGCCGAAGCGCGGCAACGGCACTGAGGACCCGCGCGAACCGCGGTCCGGATCTACTCCGGTGGTTCGAGTTCGAGTTGGGCGCGGACCGTCGGCGATGGCGCGAGGATGCGGGCCGCCCGTTGCAGTAACTCCTCGCGCGTCGGCGCACCTGACGCGTCGAGTCGGGCCAGCGTGCGGGCGAGTCGAGCCTGCTGCTTCTTCTCGAAGCGCTCCACCTCGACGGGTGCGTCGGCTGTGGGGCCGTCCGCTTCGTCGCGGAGGTCCTCGTCACGCACGCCGAAGAACGTGGCGATGGCGACCGGGGAACCATCGAGGCGATCGGCGGCGATGTACGCCAACGCCACGCAGTGCTTACACACTGCGCCGTACGGGCACGTGCACTTCGCGGTGATCGGGACGCCACTGAGAAGTTCGCAGGCATCGATCTCGTCGCGCAGGGCCGGTGAACCGCGCGCCGGGATCCCGGCCGCCGGGTTCGAGAGTGCGTGCCGGAACGCATCGATCAGCCGTTGGCGATGCACCGGCGGCACTGTGCAGGCGATGGTCACCGAATAGGGCTGGGCCGACGAACCCTGCACGAGCGCATGGATGCGGCCGGGCTCGAGGGTCATCGAGATCGTCTGCCCGCTCCGCGCGTACGCCCGCCCCCGCGTCACGATGCCTTGGTTGCTGCGCTCCACCATCCGCGTGATGATCTCGGCGCCGACCCCGCGCGCGTCGGTCACGATGCGCGTGCCGCGCACGAGCCCGCTCGCCACCAGCCCACCCTCGACGGGTAGCGCCGGACCCCAATCGTCCCACCAACTCATCTCTGGCCCCGGTGAGTCATTTGCCGGTGGCTCCGGCGACGTCGAGGGAGACGAAGGCGGCGAGGTCGTCGTTGCTCATCGTCGTGATCAGGGTCTCGGTCGAGGTCACCACCGAACCGGCGAGGGCCCGCTTGTTCTCGATGACGGTCGCAATGCGCTCCTCGATCGTGCCGGGGCAGACGAGAGTGTGCACGACGACCCCGCGCGTCTGGCCGATGCGCCAGACCCGGTCGGACGCCTGGTCCTCGACGGCCGGGTTCCACCACCGGTCGAAGTGGATGACGTGGTTGGCGCGCACGAGGTTGAGTCCGGTCCCGCCCGCGCGCAGGGACACCGCGAGGACACCGGGACCGCGTTCCTCGCTGAACTGTTCCACGATGGCGTCGCGACGAGGGCGCGAAACCCCGCCGTGCAGGATCGGCACCGGGAGACCGAGTTCGCCCGCGAGATGGGGAGCGAGGCGGCGCAAGAACGTGGCGTACTGACTGAACACCACCACGGCTTCGCCTTCGGCGACGATTTCGCGCGTCAGCTCGATGAGTCGTTCCAACTTGCCGGATCGGCCGGCGAGGTCCGAGGTGTCGGACGCAGTGACGCTGGC